>JANOZI010000556.1:0-12804 GCA_031429375.1 Acidobacteriota bacterium
GCGCAGATCAAGCGGATGATGGATGGCACCGAGCCGCCGGTGGCGGCGCCGCTTGCGCCGCAGGGTGGTCGTGGCGGCGCGGGTGGCGGTGGACGGCCGCCGCAGGCAGCGCAGGCCGGCCCGCCGCGTCCGACGATGGAAACGGCGCCGGCGGGAATGACGCCGACGAAAGCGCCCGACACCGTGTTCATCGACGAGCTGACGTGGGAAGAGACCCGCGATGCGATGAAGGCGGGCAAGACGACGTTCATCGTGCCGACCGGCGGCACCGAGAAGAACGGCTATCACATGGTGCTCGGCAAGCATAACTACGTGGTGACCTTCGCGGCCAACCAGATGGCGCGCAAGATCACCAACACGCTCGTGGCGCCGACGATTCAGTACGTGCCCGAAGGCGATCCCGATCGCCAGAACGCCGGCGCGATCTCGTTGCCGTCACCGGCCTACGACATGTTGCTCGATGCGGCCGCGCGCAGCCTCAAGGCGCACGGCGCCACCGAGATCCTGTTCATCGGCGACAGCGGCGGCAACCAGGCCGGCATGACTGCGGTGGCCACCAAGCTGAACGAAGAATGGCAGGGCGGTCCGACGAAGGTCTACGCGCTAACCGATTATTACGAGGAAGGCCGCGTGCATTACCGCGCCTGGCTGGAGGCGGCGTACGGTTATGACGACAGCGTGATCGGCAGCCACGCCGGCATCAGCGACACGTCGCAGATGCTGTTCGTGCATCCGGCCGGTGTTCGCAAGGACCGCATTCTGCCCTGGGGCGGACCGAAGGATTCGGGCGTGTCGGGCGATCCTGCCAGGTCGACCGCGGAGATCGGCAAGATGGGCATCGCGTTCAAGGTGAACGCGGGGATCAATCAATACAAGCTGTTGAAGAACCCGCCACCGCAGCGCGGCGGCAGGCCCGGACCATAAAGTTGAAAGTTGAAGGTTGAAAGTCTGACGTTACATCGTGTTGCGCTTCTCACCCAGGTCGCCGTCGGGTTCCATGGCCGCCTGGGTGTTCGTCTGGTTGGGGTTGGGCTTCTGATCGCGCGACCGCACGACCCCTTCCTCGTCACCCTCTTCGCTGCTGGGATTCCCCCCGCCGGCGCGGAAGCTCGATCCGTCCCCCTTACTCCCGGGCTGGTTCTGTGCTACCTCTTCCGCCGGGCGGATGGGATCCTGCCGTCCCTCTTCCGATAGTGGGTCGTCGGTTCGCCTGTTGTCGGCCATTGCCTCACCTCTGATACGTGAGAGAGCAATTGCCATGCCTTATGATCGGGAGCGAGGTCCATCATCCACCTGCTTAACTGGCTGCTAGTAGCCGTTCCCATCGCGATCGCGGCCGAGTGGCTGCACTGGTCGCCGCTCGCGGTGTTTGGGTTGAGCGCGCTCGCGATCATTCCGTTGTCGGCGCTGCTCGGCCACGCCACCGAGGAACTGGCGGCGCGAACCGGGCCGACCATCGGTGGGCTGCTCAACGCGACGCTGGGCAACCTCGCGGAACTGATCATCGCGGGCTTCGCGCTGCGCGCCGGATTGATCGATCTCGTCAAGGCGTCGATCACCGGGTCGATTCTCGGCAATCTGTTGCTCGTGCTCGGCGCGGCGCAGCTGGCCGGCGGACTCCGCTACAAGACGCAGTCGTTCAACCGCCACCTGGCTACGGTGAATGTGCCGTTGCTGGTGATCTCGGCGGCCGGCCTGATCGTGCCGGCGCTGTTTCTTGCCGCGCATCCCGACCCGAAGCACCTCGCCACCGTGCGGATGTCGGAGTTTGTCGCCGCGCTGTTGATGGTGGCGTACGTGCTGTCGCTGGTCTACTCGATGTGGACCCACTCCGCGATGTTTGCCGACTCGTCGGAGGGCCACGCGGAGCCGTCCGAGTGGTCGATGGCCCGGACGATGACGACGCTGATTGCCGCCGCCGCCGGCATCGGGGTGATGTCTGAAATGCTGGTCGGCGCCACGGAAGAAGCGACCCGCACGATGGGCTTCTCGGAGTTTTTCGTCGGCATCATCCTGGTGCCGATCATCGGCAACGCCGCCGAACACAGTTCCGCGGTGATGATGGCCTACAAGAACCGCATGGACCTGGCCGTGAACATCGCGCTCGGGTCGACGGTGCAGGTGGCCCTGCTGGTGGCGCCGCTGCTCGTATTCTTCGGGGTGATGGTCGGCCAGCCGATGGACCTGGCATTCACGACGTTTGAAGTGGTCGCGGTCACGCTGGCGGCGTGGATCGCATCGGCGATCGTTCTCGACGGCGAATCGAACTGGCTGGAAGGCGCGTACCTGCTCATTCTCTACGGCATTCTCGGCGTGGCGTTTTATTTCTTCTAATCGGCGGGTCTAAAGACCCGCCCTACAACTAACCTTCCGCCCGCAGCGCCGTCGTTGGATCGACCCGGGTCGCCCGGCGGGCGGGGATCAGCGCCGCCACGACACCGACCACGGCCATCGCGCCGGCTGCCGCCGCGAACGCGAATGGATCCAGCGCCGAGACCTCGAACAGCAGGTTGCTGGTCACCCGCGTCAGCGCCGCCGCACCCGCGAGCCCGACCGCGAGCCCTGCCACCACCATCGTCAGGGCGTTGCTCACAACCATGGCCAGCACGTCGTTGGTGCGCGCGCCGAGCGCCATGCGGATGCCGATTTCCCTCCGCTGCTGCATCACCGTATGAGAAACGACGCCGTACAGGCCGAGCGCGGCCAGCACTGCCGAGAGCATGGCGAAGATCCCGATCAGCCACGCCGGCTCCTTGAGGCCCGAGAGGCTGAGCCCGCGCAACTCCTCCAGCGTCCTGACTTCAGCCAGCGCGATATGCGGATCGACCTGCCGCAGTGCCTCTCGCATCGCCGGCACAATCGCGGTTGGCTGAAGGGCGGTTCTCACGGCCAGCTTGGTCCAGAGCATCGGGGCTTGTGCGAGCGGCACATAGGCAATACCCTCCGTGTCTTTTCGCAGATCGCTGCGGACCCGCTCGTTCCTGACGATGCCGACAATCGTCATCGGTTGCCGCGTGGTCGGGATGCCATAGCCAATCGCCGGCAGGTCCACCACCTGGCCTACCGGATCGCGCATGCCGAAGCTGACCGCGAGTTGCGAGGCGAGCGCTTCGTTGATCACCGTGACGAATGGAGCGCCGAGCCGATCGGTTGCCATAAACGTCCGTCCGGCCGCGACGGCAATCCCCATTGTCTCGAAGTAACCCGCGCCGGCCCGCTTGAAGCGCAACGTCATTCGCGCGTCAGCGCGCCCGGGCAAGCGCAGGTTCTCGCCGCCGGTGCCTTCAAGCGGCAGGTCGCCGGCGATCGCGACGGATTCCACACCGGGAATGGCCTGCATGCGCTCGAGCAATCGATCGTAGAAGCCATTGGCGCGCTCGCCGGTGGGATAACTCTCGCGCGAAATATCGATCGATGCCGTGACTGCACTCGGCACCTTCACGCCGATGTCGACCTGCTGCAGGCGCAGCAGGCTCTTGAACAACAACACCGACCCGCAAATGAGCACGATCGACACCGCCACCTCAGCGCCGACGATCCACCGGCGAATGCGGTCGTGCGAGCCGGACGAGCCGCGCGCCGCGCTGTTGAGCGCCTCCGCGGCCGGGCCGCCCGACAGGCGCACGGCCGGCAGCACGCCGACGATGACGGACACCGCGAGGGCGATGCCCGCGGCGAATGCGAGCACGCGGAAGTTGAGCGCGATGTCGGCCGTGAACGGCACTTCGACGGGGAGCACCGGAATGGCGGCGCGGATCAGTACCGAGGCCAGCGCCACCCCGGCGAGTCCGCCGAGGGCGCCGAGCACCACACTTTCGGTCACCAGCTGCGCCACCAGCCGGCCGCGGCTCGCGCCGAGTGCCGATCGCACGGCCAGCTCTTTCTGACGGGCCGCGCCCCGCGCCAGCAACAGGTTGGTCATGTTCGCGCAGGCAATCAGCAGCACCAGCGTCACCGCGCCGAGGGCCACGTAGAGCGACTGCCGCAGGCGGTCGTTGATGAGAACCTCGTCGAAGGGCTCGAGCCTGACGCTCCAATCCTTTTTCCATGGCGGGATGAGATCGGCGATCTGCGCGCGGGCGGCCAGCAGATCCTGCTGCGCCTCGACCAGTGACACACCGGGCCGCAGCCGGCCGACGGGATCCAGCCAGTGCGAGCCGGCCTCGAACTGCTGTGGCGTGAGCCCAAGCGGCTTCCAGAAGGTGACGGCGGCGGTGCGCGCGCGGCGTCGATCGCGATCGAACACCCCCTGCGGCAGCACGCCGATAACGCGATGCAGCTCGCCGTCGAGCCGCACCTCGCGTTCGAGAATCGCCGGGTCAGCGCCGAATTGCTGCTGCCACCCGGCATGACTCAAGACGATGACCTTGTTGGTGCCCGGCTGATCGTCTTCCGGACGGAACGTCCGCCCGAGCATCGGCTGAATGGCGAACACCTGAAAGTGGCTTGCGGATACGACGCGTCCCTGCAGGCGCACCGGCTCGCCGCCGATCTCCGCGGTCGCGCTGATCTCGGCTTCCGCCGAAAACGCCTCGAAGGTGCGAAGGCGGCGACTGATCTCGACGAAGTTCAACGCGGTCGTCGAATTCGCGGTCGTCCGCGACGGTGTCTCCCACACGCGGACGATGCGGTCGGGATTCGCGAACGGCAGCGGTTTGAGCAGCACCGCATCGACGAGGCTGAACACGGCGGTGTTGGCGCCGATGCCGAGTGCCAGCACGCTGACGGCGACGATCGTGAATCCCGGATCCCGCTGGAGCGACGCGAGGCCGTAGCGCGCGTCCTTGACGAGGTTCTCGACCCAGCGCGGGCCGCGATCGTCGCGATGGACTTCTTTCATTTGCTCGACGCCGCCGAAGGCGCAGAGCGCCGCGGCCCGGGCGGCCGCCGGCTCGAGTCCGCGCACGAGCGCATCGCGCTCGGCGAGCTCGAGGTGCGCCTGCACCTCGCCGTCGAGCTCGCGATCGAGCCGGTCTTTCGAGACGAGCGCACGCAGGCGAGCGCCCAGCCGGCGCAGCGTCATGCCTTGGCTCCAAGAATGCGGCCGACAATGGCGGTGGCCTGTTCCCAGTTGGCGACTTCGACGTGCAGTTGCCGGGCGCCGGCCCTGGTGAGGGAGTAGAACTTCACCTTCCGGTTCGTCTCGGAGACGCCCCACTTCGTGGTGATCCAGCCCTGTTGCTCGAGGCGCATCAGGGCGGGGTAAATCGAGCCCTGGCTGAGGCGCATGACGCTCTCGGACATCTGCTCGATCCGCCGGGCGATGCTGTAGCCGTGCAGCGCGCCGAGGGTGTCGAGCGTCTTGAGGATCAGCAGGTCAAGGGTGCCGTACGGCAGTTCGGCTTTATCTTTCGACATGTCGATTATCGACATGTGTATCACACAACCATCTCACGTGCCAAGGGTGCCGAAGGTGCCACAGGTGTGGTGCCAAAGGTGAAAGGTGCCAAGGGTGCCAGGGGTGTCAACTGCGGACGCATAAACGCGCGCAATGCGCATGCGCGGGGTCCTAGAGCACCGGTGACGCGACCGCCGCCTCGCCGCTGCTGGCGCCGGCCGCTTCAACGACGGCGAACAGCACGGATGGGTCAAACGGCTTCGAGATGTAGCCGTCCATGCCGCCAGACAGGCACCGCTCGCGATCGCTGTTCATGGCGTGTGCCGTCATGGCCACGACGCGGACGTGCCGGCCGGTCGTGAGCTCGCGCAGGCGAATCGCCGCGGTCGCTTCGAGGCCGCCCATGTTCGGCATCTGCAGGTCCATCAACACGACGTCGAAGGTGTCGTCATCGAGGGCCGCGAGGGCCTCGCGGCCGTCATTGGCCAACGTCACGTGATGGCCACGGCGAGCCAGCAACTGGGAGGCGACCTTCTGGTTGATTCGGTTGTCTTCGACGAGCAGGATGCGGACACGCTGCTCAGCGGACACCATGGCGATCGCGGCGGCGTTCGGGGCCGGGCGCGCGGCGGGTGACGGCGAGCCGATCGCCCGTTCGATCGCCGCCAGCAAGTCGGCGGCGTACACCGGTTTGGTGAGATAGGTGCCGATGCCCAGCTTGCTGCAACGCGCGGACTCGCCGTGCTCGCCGGACGAGCTCAGCATCATGATGGCCGCGCCGCTCAGCTCGGGATGCGCCGCCACCTCGGCCGCGACCGCGAACCCGTCCATGTCGGGCATATTCGCGTCGAGCAGGACGAGCTGGAACGGCCGGGGGGTCGCTGCCGCGGCCACCAGGGCGTCGATGCCGGCCCTGCCGCTCGCCACGGCCGTCGCCGACATCCCCCAACGCGTCACCTGTTCAACGAAAATGCGCCGGTTGACCTCGTTGTCGTCGACGATCAGCACGTTGAGGTGCGGCGAGCGCAGGGCCGGCGCCGGCGCTTCCGGCGCGTCGGAGACGTCGAACGTCACGGTGAAATGAAATGTGCTGCCGGCGTTTGGCGCGCTGTCGACCCAGAGCCGTCCGCCCATCAACGCGATCAGCGTCGCGGAAATCGTCAGTCCCAGCCCGGTGCCGCCGAAGCGGCGCGTGGTGGATCCGTCTGCTTGCTGGAAGGCCTCGAAGATGACGTCCTGCTTCTCCGGCGGAATGCCGATGCCGGTGTCGGTCACGGCGAAATGCAGCGTGGTGCGGCCGGCGGCGCGCGCCTCTTCGCGAACGCTGACGAGGACATGGCCACGCGCGGTAAACTTGAGGGCATTGCCGATCAGGTTCGTCAGGACCTGCTGGATCCGCGCCGCGTCGCCGACGACGCCCTCCGGCACGTCCGGTGCGATCTCGCAGATCAGCTCGAGTCCTTTCTGGTGCGCGCGAAGCGCAAACGGCTTGAGCGCGTCGGCGATCGCCGCGCGCGGAGCAAACGGGAAGGCGTCGAGGTCGAGCTTGCGGGCTTCGATTTTCGAGAAGTCAAGAATGTCGTTCAAGATCAACAGCAGCGCGTCGGCCGACGTCTGCACGGTGACGAGGCTGTCGCGCTGTTCGGCGGTGAGCTCGCCGTCGAGCAGCAGGTCGGTCATGCCGATGATGCCGTTCATCGGCGTCCGGATCTCGTGGCTCATGTTCGCCAGGAATTCGCTCTTCGCGCGGCTCGCCTCCATCGCGCGGTCGCGCGCGGTCACCAAGTCGAGGTTGCTCGTCTTGAGCTCGAGGGTGCGCGCATCCACCGTGCGTTCGAGGCCGTCCTGTTGCAGCAGCAGTTGCTCATCGCGCCTCTGAATGTCGGACAGCATCGCGTTGAACTGGTCGACCAGTTCACCGATCTCATCGTCGTTGCCCGCCTCGGCACGGACGTCGTAGCGGCGGCCGTCGCGCACCAGGCGCGTGACCTCGATGAGCCTGGCAATGGGCGCGAAGATCATACGGGCCGTGAGGCGCGACAGGACGAACGCAATCCAGAAGGCCGCGAACAACGTGGCCGCGACGATCGCCCCGAAGCGCTTGATCCGCGTCCGGATCTCGTCCGTGTCGGATTCAACCTCGACGCTGCCGATGATCGCGCTGTCGAGAATGATCGGCCGCACCACCCGCAGCTCACTCCCTTCGAACACCGCGAGCGCGTCCGGTCCCGCTCCACGTGCCTCCGCTGACAGCGCGCGCCGCGCCGGAGCACCGGGCCGCAGATATGCGGCGAGCAATTTACCGTCCCGCTTGTACAACCGGGCGGCGACGATGTGGCCGTTGATCGCGATGGCGCGGAGCGTATCGGCAGCGGCCGTGGCGTCGTCGAATGTCAACTCCGCGGTGCTGTTCTTGCCGGCGATGTCGGCCAACATGATGACGTTGCGAACCAGCTGCGACCGTTGCGTGACGTAGTCGTAGGTCAGGAAGACCGTGCAGGCCGCGACCAGGGTCACAGCGGTCGTGGCGACGGCGGTCGTCGTGAGTTTGTGCCCGACCGATTGTTGGCGAAACCAGGCGCCGGTCCTATTGAACATGGCCGCCACGGATGATTTTGGCGAGCCCGAGAAGCCGGGCGCTGAGACGCACTCCCGATCGCTCCAGGGCGTCCACATTGATCGCAAACCGCACCTGTCCGCCTTCGACGTACAGTTCGATGATGCCATCCGACTCTGCGAAACCCTTGCGATCGCTGACGGTCAGTACCGGCGTTGTCTTGAGGACGCCCAATCGCGCGGCGCCCTTTCGGATCTCGGCAGCCGGAATGAACAGCAAGTGGCACGTGTGCCAGGCGTTGGCGGCTTCCGGTCGCCAGACGCTGAGCGTGTGCCCGCCAATCGTTTGCCCGCGCACAATCTCGACGAGGGCCGCAGCGACCTCGTCGTCACCGATGATGCAGGCGATGATCGAGGCAGCGGGCGGGAGCGCGGTCCACTCGGCGAATTTTGCAAAGTTGTAGAGGAACGCCGCCTTCACTGCCGCATCCGGCTGCGAACCTGCGCCGGAGCCCGCGGCCATCCCGGACTCGGTGGCAATCGCCAACGCCAGGGCGAGGGCTGACGTGGCAAGCCACCGGCGACGCATCCGCACAACACTCTGCATCAGAAGGTCCAGCGCAGCCGGACGCCCGCGCTGCGACGGACTTCCGTTGCCAGAAGCAGCGCGCCATTGCCGACGAACTCGGGGTGCGACTCGTCCAGCAGGTTCTGGCCGACCGCCATGACCGCCAGCCGGCTCGTTACTCGCCACTCGGCGCTGACGTCGGCCCTGGTGTACGCGGGGACCTGGAACTGCTGGCGCGCAGCGGCGTGGAATATCGCTGCATGTAGAGTGACGCGCGACACCGGCGAGAACGTCGATCGCAGTTGCCACTGTGCTTTGGGCCCGGTCGCGCCGACTCTAGTGGCCAATGGGTCGTGGCTTGCGGCTGCGAGTTTCGGGGTCAGGCGAAAAGCCGTGTAGCTGCCATCGAAATGCCAGGCCGGCACGGGCGCCCATTGCGCCACCACTTCGACCCCCCGGGTCGTCGCCTGGAGATAGTTAGCGAACTGAGAGGTGACGAGGACGCGGGGTGACGGGACGAACTGGACAACCGGAGTGCCCGGCTCATTCGTCTGCAGGTGGTCGTAGCGGCCGACAAATCCGGTGACGTCGATCGACGCGGACGTGCCGATCTCGACCCGGTAGCCGGCTTCGGTGTCGACGACGGTCTCGGTCTCGGCCCGAGGGTTCCCCAGGCCGGTGACGAACACGGGTAAGCCGCTGTCGCTCGGGGTGGGCAGGAAGTCGACACGCAGCCTGCGATCCACCAGCGAGGGCGTTCGCAGCGCCCGCGACGCGGCAGCCCAGAAGCGTTGGTGGGAGACGCCCTTCCACACTGCGCGCACTGTGGGCTGCACGCCGACGCCTGCGAACGAGTCGTGCTGTACCTGGGTGCCGAGCGCGAGCCCCAGGCGGCCGCCGAGAAGGGCAATGTCGTCCTGGACGAAGCCCGTCAGGCGCGTCGAGCGTTCGTCGGCCGGGATTAGCGAAAAGCCGACTTTGCCTGCCAGCGTCTCGTTGCGAAACAGATAGCTGGCGCCCGCGACGAGATCGTGACGCGCGCCGAGAGTCGTGTGATATTGCGTGTCGAGGCTAAACGCGCGGCGGCGATAGTCGCCGACCGGCTCGTTGCGCATCCCGACGTCGGTGAACGCCTGTATCTGGAGCGAGGCCCCGCCGGGGCGCGTGTGCGTCCAGTTACCGAGAAGATGACCGACCCTGGTGTCAGAGGGATCGTCGACGATGGGTTCGCGCGCGGCCGTCACAGGGTCGAAGTTGGGCCAGAGCGCGCGCGCCCGGCCTGCCGTGACGGCGCCTTCCAACATGAACTTCCCGGGCCCCGCGGCCCAGTCGGTGCGAAATCCCGTCGTGACGCTCTCGGATGCATCGTCGGCATTCAGGCCCGGCGCGATCAGCGACTCAGCCCGGCTGGTCCACTGCGCATACAGCCGATAGCGGGCCGCGCCCGCGGTACCGCCGTAGCGCACCGCTCCCTGTCGATCGGCGTTGCCGCCGCCCACGCGGACGAGTCCGCCCTGCGTGTCGGCCGCTGTCTTGGTAATGATGTTGATCACGCCGTTGACGGCGTTCGCTCCCCACATGGCGGCGCCGGGCCCGCGAATCACCTCGATGCGATCGATGTCGTCCAGCATCAAGTCCTGGGCGTCCCACAACACGCCTGAGAACAGCCGGTTGTACACGCTGCGGCCGTCGACGAGGACGAGGAGCTTGTTGGCGAACAAACCGTTGAAGCCGCGGATCGACACCGCCCATTTGTTCGAGTTGATTTGCACGACCTCGACGCCGGGCGCCATCCGGAGCAGGTCCGGAACAGCCGTCATGCCGGAGCGCCGGATGGCTTCGTGCGTAATCACGAAGACGGCGACGGCCACGTCGGCGACGGGTTGTTCCTTGCGCGACACCCCGGTGACCTCGATGCGCATGAGGTCTTCAATCGACAGCTGGCTGAGGTTCGGCATCTGGCTCTGCGCCAGGCCCGGCGATGTGCTGGCGGCGAGGACCGCGAGCGCGAGTGCGAGGCAGGAGAGACCGCGCTTGCTGGTTATCACGGATCGAGCATAGGCGGAAGGCCCGCCCCGGAGTGTTCACTGCGGCACAGCCGCCCGAACCCTCTACCGTCGAGGTGACTTCGCTGGTCGCTCGCTGGTGGCCAGGCGCCGGAACTGCGCCTCGCTGATGATCGTGATGCGATGGCCCTTCTCGCGGAGCCGCTTGATCTCCATCAGCTGATCGCTGCACGGCAGCTTGCGCACCTCGGGCGCGCGAATGCGCGCCCCGGCATCGCCCTTGATCAACGATGCGGCGGCTGACCTTGATGCAGAGGTGTTCCGGCACCGTCTTCAAATTGCCGATGCGTCGCGCCAGGTAGACCTGGCCGAACCCGCCCTGTCCAAGCAGGTGATCGATCCGGTAGCTCAGCCCCGTCTCGGGACTCGCGAGCTCGTGCCCCGTTCTGACGAGCCGGCCTGGCGCGTCGCCGCGCGATCCAGTCCGCGTGCGCGTCGTGGCGTTGGTCGTGTGCGAAGCACGGCTGGCCGAGACACCTTTAGGCACGGCCGCAACAGCATACGTCAGGCGAGCCGGCCCGGCCGTGAATCCGCACCAGGTGCGCGCCACTTTCGCGCTCCGCACGCGCTGCAACCGGAACATCTATTGCACTACATGCAGGTAATGCGCGCGTGGCGCGCGCTGTCTACTTATTACCGCCCCACGCGTGCTTGATCACGGTGGTGCCATTCCAGAAAGAGGTCGGCGTGCAGAATACGAAGAATGACGACACGGTTGGCGAGGAAGTCTCGGCATTCGGCCAGCGTACCAAGGGCGCGGTCAAGGACGCCGTCGGCGACATGACCGGCAACAAGAGCCTCGAGCGCGAAGGTGAGCGCGAGAATGCCGCCGGGCGCGCGCGGCAGGCCACCAACAACGTGATGGACGAAACCGATGGCGTGCGCGGCGCGACGGTCGGCCATTCGTACAAGTCAGATGGCTATGTGACCGGTCTCTACTCGACACCGGAATCGGCGAGCAAGGCGTACGAGAGCCTGACGGCGCAGCACGGCTATCAGGCCGGCGACATCAACGTGATGATGTCCGACGAGACCCGCAAGCGCCATTTCGGCGACGTCAAGCCGGGCACCGAGTTGAGCGGCGGCACGAAAGCGGCGGAAGGCTTCGGCAAGGGTAGCGCGATCGGCGGCGGCATCGGTGCGGCCCTCGCGGCGATCTTCGCGGTCGGTACGTCGGTGCTGGTTCCCGGCCTCGGCCTGGTCGTGGCCGGTCCGATTGCCGCGGCCCTGGTGGGCGCGGGCGCCGGCGGCGCAACGGGCGGATTGATCGGCGCGCTGATCGGCGCCGGCATTCCCGAGGATCGCGCGAAGGAATACGAGCGCGGCCTGAACGACGGCGGCATCCTCCTCGGCACGCGGGCGCGCGACGCCGCGCATGCGGCCCAGCTCGAACGCGACTTCGGCACCTACGGCGGCACCAACGTGCTTCGCTAAACCAAAACATAGCCACGAAGCACACGGTCCTCCGTGTCTTCGTGGCTGTTCCGTGAGACGACGAATTAACGGCGCGGCTGTAACGTAAACTTCTGCACGCGTCGTCCGGTTGAGGCTTCGCCGACATACAGGTTGCCCTGCGAGTCGACACTCATGCCATGCGGGCGCAGCATTTGTCCAAGCTGGCGGCCGCCCCGGCCGAACTCCCCGACGATTTCCAGATCCGAGCGCCGCAAGATCCAGATCTTGTGATTGGTGCCGTCAGCTACGTACAGCCACGTCTGCTGCGCATCCGGCGATACCACGGGGACGAACGCCGAGCCCGACGACAGCGTAGCCGGCGCGATCACTTTCTCGGCGAGGAACTTGCCGGCGTGATCGAAGGCCTGAATGCGGTTGCCGCGACGATCGGCGACGTAGATCTTGCCATCCTTCGAGCCGGTGATGCCGTGGGGCGTCGAGAACTGCTTCGGCAACGCGCCGCTCATCATCGTCTTGGGGTCAAACTTTTCCGTGTCATCAGGGACGTTGCCGTACGCCCCCCAGTGGCGGAGGTATGTGCCGGTCGCGCCGTCGACCACGATCACCCGGCGATTGCGATAGCCGTCCGAGATGTAGGCTTCGTTGTTCTGCGGGTCGACCCAGATTCCCGACGGTCCGCCGAGCAGATGCGTGTCGGCGCTGCCGCCGGTCTTCTCGTACTCGCCGAGCGTCAGCAGCAGCTTGCCGTCGCGCGTGAACTTCATCACGCGGTGGCGGTTGTAGCTGCCCACCCACACGTTGTCCTGGTGGTCGACGAAAATGCCGTGCGGCTCGCGCGGCCAATTCGAGAAGTCGGTCAT
>JANOZI010000557.1:0-13153 GCA_031429375.1 Acidobacteriota bacterium
CGCGGAACTTTAGTTCCGCGAAAAGGAGAAGAGATGAAGGCAGATCAGGCGAAGTTTCTGGCAGAGACTCTCGGGCAGAACCTGCAGGGCGAGTGGATGCACACCTACAAGGCGATCAACGCCGTGCCCGATGGCAAGAAAGACTACAAGCCGCAGGGCGATTCCCGCAGCGCGTGGGACCTGGCGCACCACCTCGCGGTGTGCGACGTTGGGTTCCTGAACGCGGTCGCGACGAACAGCTTCGCGGCGTTTCCGGCAAAGTGCGATGCCACGACGATTCCGGAGCTGGCCGACTGGTACAAGCACGAAATGCCGAAGGGCCTCGAAAAGGTCCTGGCGCTCGACGGCAACCACCTCTCGCAGACGGTCGAGGCCTTCGGCATGAAGCTGCCGTCGGTGACCTACCTGATGTTCTGTAACAATCACATGATTCATCATCGCGGCCAGCTCACGACCTACATCCGGCCGGCGGGCGGCAAGGTGCCGGCGATGTACGGCCCGAGCTTCGACGAAAAGATGGGCGGCTAGGCCGTCGCCGTGCCGGCGCCCTCGCCTCGCGGGTCCGTGTGGTCGTTGTGCCTCGTCCTCGCCGGGGCGCTGGCGCTGCCGATGGGCCTGCGGGCCGTCAACCGGATGTTGCCGGACGAGGGCGTCAAGCCGAGTTACCTGCCGAGCGTCGAAACCCCGCGGCCGCGCGAGCCGTTCGACGACACGGCGGCGGCGGATTTGCGCGAGGCCCGGCCCGACTTCTTCATCATCGGCGACTCGATGGCGGGCACCCGGATCGATCCGCGCCACCTGTCGCGCCGGGCCGGCAAGAGCGTTGCGGCGCTGCTTGCCCCCGGCAGTCCCGTCGCGTATTGGTATCTGGAGCTCAAGAACCTCATCGTCGACAACGGCCTGACGAACGTGCGGGCCGTGATCTTGTTTTTTCGTGACGATCAGCTGACCTCGCAAGTGCAGGTGACGCCCGGTGTGCTCGATCGCGTGGCGCGGGATGCCGAGCCAGACGTCGATCGCGTGCTGGCCGCGCATCGGCTCGGCGCCTTTTCCGGCGTTCACCGTGCCGCCCGTTCCGCCTATCAATTCGATCGCACCCGTAACTGGCTCGAGCCGCGACTCGCGCGCGCCCCGGTGGCGATCGTCGCGCCGTCGTCTCCTCGGGCGGAATTCCTCGATGCGGTCAACAACCAGGTGTTCCCGCTCGACCGCCTGCGGCACATGACCGCGGCGGATCTCGCCGAGGCGCCGCAGGCCATCGACTTCGACTCGCAAGTCGGCCGCTCGTTCCTGCCGGAGATTGTGCGGCTGGCGGAGCGGGCGAAGATCCGGCTGGCCTTCATCCGCGTGCAGCGCCGGCCCTCGGCCGACGGGCCGCCGGCCCAGTCGGAGGCGCTGGTGCGCTACCTGAAAGAGCTCGAGGCGTATCTTGAACAGCACGGCGCCTATTTCCACGACGACTGGGGCGATCCGGAGCAGCCGCTCGCGATCTACGCCGACGGCGATCACCTGGTGCGTGACGCGCGCATTCCGTACACCGACCGCTTTCTCGAGAAGCACGCGCCGATCTTCCGGTGATCTTTCACAGTCTCGAGTTCCTCGCCTTCTTCAGCATCACTCTTGCGGCGTACTGGGCGCTGCCAATGCGGGCGCAGAATGTTCTGCTGCTGGTGGCGAGCTACGTGTTCTACGGCTGGGTCCATCCGTGGTTCGTCACGCTGATCTTCGCCACGACGCTGATCGATTACTGGTCGGCGCGCGGCATGACGATGGTTCCGCATCGCAAGAAGGCCTTCCTCTGGCTCAGCATCGTCACCAACTTCGGGTTGCTCGGCTTCTACAAGTATTTCGGGTTCTTCGTCGACAACGTGGCTGCGGCGGCCGAAAGCGTGGGCTGGCAGATCCCGCATGTCGCGCTCCGCGTGGCGCTGCCGGTCGGGATCTCGTTCTACACCTTCCAGTCGATGAGCTACACCATCGACGTCTATCGCGGGCACGCGCCGGCCCGGACGCGGTTTGTCGACGTGGCCACATTCATCTCGTTCTTCCCGCACCTGGTGGCCGGCCCGATCATGCGTGCCACCAACCTGCTGCCGCAGTTCGAGCGCGAGCGGCGGTTTTCAGCGACGGCCGCGCGCGACGCGACCGTCTTGATCGTGTGGGGCTTCTTCAAGAAGCTCGTGATCGCCGACAACGTCGGCGTGATCGCCAACAAGGTGTTCGCCCTGGCGGATCCGGAGTTCTTCGTGCTGTGGGCCGGCGTGTTCGCCTTTGCGATTCAGATCTACGCCGACTTTTCGGCGTACACCGACATCGCACGCGGTGTCGCGAAATGGTTTGGATTCGACCTGATCAAGAACTTCGAACAGCCTTACCTTGCGACCGGGCCCGGAGATTTCTGGCGGCGCTGGAACATCTCGCTGTCCACCTGGTTTCGCGACTACGTCTACATTCCACTGGGCGGATCGCGCCGCGGACCGTGGCGGCACGCCGCCAACATCCTGATCACCTTCCTGGCGTCGGGCCTGTGGCACGGCGCGAGCTGGAATTACGTGTTGTGGGGGGCCTATCACGGCACGCTGCTGGTGATCGCGCGCGGCCGCGGCCCGGCGTCGCCGCCGCTTCTCCCGACACGGGCATGGCTGCGCCCGCTGCAGATCACCGGCATGTTCGTGCTGACGTGTATTGGCTGGCTGATCTTTCGCGAAACGGAGTTCGCACAGCTCGCCCGCGATGTGCGGCTGGTACCGTGGCAGTCGAGCGCCATCGGCAGGTCCGCGGGCATCTACTTGTTTCTGCTGGCGGCGCTCTACTCGCTGCCGCTGTGGATCCAGGATCTGTGGGTCGAGCTCTCCACCCCACCACGCACAGTCCGCGTGGCGGGGGCCCCGGTGAAAGGCGTTGACCTCGCGGCGGCGATCGAGGCGCCAGAGGCCACCGTCAACTGGCGGCGCACGGCTGCGCAGGCCGTGCTGTGCGGCGTGATGGTCGCGGCGATCGTCACGCTTCGCAGCCGCACCTCGCTCGACTTCATCTATTTCGCGTTTTGATCGCGGAACTACAGTTCCGCTCGACAAATGCGATCGCGGACCTAAAGGTCCGCGCTACAAACGCGATCTATGACGTGTCACTGCGACCGTGGTGTGGAGCATTGCGAGTGGATCATGTAGCGCGGAACATGCGGCTGATCATGTAGCGCGGAACTTTAGTTCCGCGAAAACCTGATCGCGCCAACCCGCGCGCCGAGCAAACGCGTGTCGTGGCCCCCTTGCAGCGACGCCGGCGACACCAACGGTGCCGATTGCAGCCACAACTGATTGACGCCCGCGCGCCAGCAGCGCTGCTCGACCTCCCATTCGTAATCGCCCTGTCCCGGCGGCATCGGCCGGATCGGTAGCTGGCAGTCGTTGACCGCCAAACCGATCGTCGGCTGTTGCGCCGGGCGTGCCGCGGGCGTCGCGGTCACGGTGATGCGCACCGGCCCGGGCGGTGCGATGCTGACGCGCAGCGACGCGTTTGGCGCGGCCGTCCACCGGAACGGATCCGGATCGGCCTCCGGCGAGTGCCATCCCGCTCCGAACGGGCGCGCGGCGTTCATTTGCAGTGCGGTCGATGCCGTGGCCATGCGCCCAAGGGTGAAGCCGGCGCGTGCAACGCCGGGGCACAGGGTGACGGGCGAGGGGCTGTCGGCCGAGGCCACGGCAGCTTGCGGAGGGGTTGCGAACGTAAAGGTGACGGGCTCCCGCCGGCCGGTCTCGCGAATGCTAAGTGTCGTGACCGGGATCTGCTCGGTCCTCGTCGCGCGATCGAGCTCGCTGATGCCAGGCGCCGCGTCATGCGGGATCGGGCCCATCTCGTACGCGATGCTGCGCGGCTCGATGCTCGAGAAGCGAATCGGCTGAGGATCGGTCAGCCGCAGAATCACGCCGCCAGGAGCGGCGCTGGTCGTGGCGGCGTGCAGGATGAACGACCCGTTGGCCACGAGCAACGAGACGTCGGCCCACTTACCCGGCTCGAGCGCCACGCACGGCATGTGTCCTGCCAGCAACGAGATCTCTGTGTTGCCCATCCACGAGCGCTCGAACAGGAATCCGAAGCGCTCGAGATGCGAGCGTGCATCAGCGAAGCCGACGACATGGCGGCCGCCGTTCGCGAGCGCGTGCAGATATTCAATGCTCTGCGGGACGATCAGCGCCTGAGACCCCTCGCGCTGTGCCGACAACAGCAGCGCCGCATTCACACGGCGGCTTTCTGCGACGATGGCTGTGCCCGGCAGTAGCGCGTTCAGCTTGAAGTCGTAGGCCATGCGGGCCTGCGTTTCCGAACTGCGATCTTTTCCCAATGCCGACAGGCGCATGCGCGTCAGCCCGGGATCGGCGATCAGCAGGATGCCGACGACGGCGACGAGTGCCTGTCCGCCGTAGCCTTGGCGGAGGCGGAGCAGCCAGGAGAGTGCCACCGCACACGCCGCCCATCCACAGATCGAGAATGGCACGCTGACGTGCTCGAGTCCCGACCGAGGCACGAGCCAGAACCACGCGAGCAACCCGGCGGCGAGCGCGGCGAGCGCCCGTCGATGGCGCGGCAGATTCCACAGCACCGCAATGCCGATCACGATCAGCAGCGCGCCGAGCGGCGTGAATTCCCGCGACACAGACGCGATGGCGGCCCGAAGCGACGATCCGTGAACAGGGAGGATGCGCTGAGACCACAGCGCAATCGCCCCGGGCGGCTCTGCGCCGACGAGCTGCGCCCACGGCATCCGTCCAGCAACCGCGGCTCTCGTCACGATCGGCAGCATCGCGGACGCGGCTGAGATGCCGATCGCCAGCATCGCCCGCACCCGGCTGGCGCGCTCGGGCACGCGGGTCCAGACGAGCAGTGCCACACCCGGAAGGCACGCGAGCCAAGCCGGGTCCTCCGCCATCGCAAGCACGAGGGCGATCACGGCGACGAGGGCCGGCAGCGCGCGTGGCGCCTGCTTGTCGGGCGTAGCGCCTCGCGAGGGGGTGGAAGCGTTCGGCGCGAAGGTGGACAACCATCGCCATCCGGCCCAGGCGGCCGTGAGCGCCAGCGCGGGCGACAGTGTGTCGGGCATCCAGTAAATCCCGCGCCACCAGAACGTGGCGCTCGTGCCCATCGCCAGCATCGCAAACAGCGCTGCGTACAGGGGAACGCCGGCGGCATTCAACCAGGCGCCGAAGGCGACGATGGCGAGGGTGGTGGCGACGGCGGCGAAATCGCGCGCGGCGGTGCGGCGGCCCTTGGCGATGGCGATCGCTGCGCGGCCTGACAGCGATGATGGCGACCAGGCGACGGTGTACGGCGTGTCGAGCGCCGGCAACAGCGACTGCGCCCACGGCGCATCTGCCGGCGAGAACACGTGATCGCGATCGGCGGTGCCGATTCCGAGTGCGGCACCGGACAAGTACATGAGATAAACGGCGAGGCCGGCGGCCGCAATGACCGCGCGCGGGGCCCAACGTGGTGCAGGGGCCGCTAGTTGAACAGGCATTCGCTTCGCAGAGGGCAGTATTATACCGGCGACGTTGATGTGGATCACCGAGCGGCGGCTGACGATCGCGCTGGCCGCTGCCGTCGCGCTCGTGCTGGCGCGTACCGCCGTCTTCCTGCTCTGGGAACAAGCCAGCTTCGATGCCGATCAGGCCATCTTCGGATTGATGGCCAAGCACATCGCGGAAGGCCGCGCCTTCCCGATGTTCCTCTACGGCGATCGCTACCTGCTCGGCGTGGAGGCCTGGCTGACGGCGCCGCTGTTTGCGGTGTTGGATCCCTCGGTTGCCGTACTCAAGCTTCCCCTCGTGCTCGTCAACGTGGCGACTGCCGTGCTCCTGGTGTGGGTGTTGCACCGCGATGGCGGTTTGAAGCCGATCACCGCCCTCATCTGCTCGCTGTTTTATGTGTGGGCATCGCCCGCGCTGGCGGGGTCGCTCGTCCAGACAGTCGGGGGTAATCCGGAGCCCTTTCTCTACGTGCTGCTGTTGTGGGTGTTGCGCGATCGTCCGCTCGCCTTTGGCCTGGTCTTCGGCATCGGGTTCGTGCATCGCGAGTTCACGGCGTACGGTGTCGCGGCGATCGTCGTCCTTGCGGGGCTCGACAGTTGGCGGGTGACAGCCGCGCGGCTGCGGGCCATCGCGCTGGCCGGCATCGGTTACATGGTGGTGTGGCAGCTGGTGCGCACGGGTTTCGTGTTCTCCCATCCGTTCGGACCCGGCGCGCCGATCACCGCTGCCCTGGGCGGCGGCAACAACCTCGAAGGGCTGGCCGGCCGCTACTGCTGGGAGCCCGAAACCATCGTGCCGGGCCTGCAAGGCATGTTCGGCAACTATCTCGGGATCCTGTTCGGCGCCGACGAGCATCGCCTCGCCGACCTGGGCGTGAGAAGCGCGACCGGGCGCACCAACGTGCCCGGCCTGCCGGCGTTCTGGCCGCTGCTCGGCGCGATCTTCGCCGCCGCACTGGCGCGGGTGATCTGGATCAGCGTGCGCGAGCGCCGGCCGCTGTGGCGCGGGCGCGGCGCCGTGGGCGCCTTTCTGTTGCTGGTCGGTTTACAAGCGGGCATCGTCTACTCGGTCGCACGATGCGGACGGCTCGACGTCACGACCGTGCGATACGCGCTCCTGACCTTGTACATCGGCGTCGGGGTCGTCACGTTGTTTTTCGTTTACGAGACCGGGCGCCGCTTGCGGCAGTCGATGGTGGCGGTGATGCTGCTGTGGGCCCTCGCGAGCGGCGCGGCACACGTGCGATTGTTGAATGAGTACGTGTATCACGAGCCGCAGAATCCGCACCGCCAGCTGGCCACCTATCTGGTCGGCCACAACATTCGCTATGCCCGTGCCGATTATTGGACCGCGTATGCGACGACGTTCCTGGCGGGCGAGCGCGTGGTGATTGCTTCGACCGAGACCGTGCGGATCAACGGCTACCAGAGTGAGGTGGACGCGCACCGGGCCGAAGCCGTGACGGTGCAGCGCGAGCCGTGCCGAAACAACGTTGGCCCTGAGGCAGTGCCCGGTACTTATTGGATCTGCCGCGAGTGACCGTCGAAGGGTGAAGTTATCACTTCTTGTTGTAGCGCCGCGCGATGTTCAGCAGCCCGAGCGGCACCGCCGCCATGTGGGCCGCGCTCATTTTCGAGCCGCCCACTTCGCGCCACGACTGCAGCGGGACCTCGACCACGGCACGCAACACCGCGGCGCGGCCGAGGTGGTTACGCAGCCGCGCCAGCAGTTCGACGTCGAAGAGCCACGGCGAAATGAACGGCTCGGCGAACAACAACTCGACGACCGTCGCGCGGACCACCTTGGCGCCGCATTGCGAATCGTGCACGGGCAGCTGGAGGATCGCGCCGGCCGCGATGACGAACATCCGGCCAAGCGCGTGCCGCAGGCGGCTGCGCTTGAAGTTCGAGCCCAGCCGCCCGAATCGGGAACCCATCGCCATTACACAGTCCGGGTTCAGTTCGAAGACCGCGAGCATGGCGCGCAGCTCCGCTAACGGCGTGGAGAGGTCGGCGTCCCAGTAACCCACGAACGCGAACCGGCCGAGCGATCCGGCATGCCGCATGCCGTGGCGGACGGCCTCGCCCTTCCCGACATTGGCCGGCAGCTTCAGCACGTGCACCCGATCGGGCAGTCGCGCGTGCAGCCCGTCAAGCATGGCCGCGGTGCCGTCGACGCTGCCGTCATCCACGAAGCACACGGAACGGTGTGGCTGGTCGGTGAGAAACCTGATGAACGCATCGCCGTCGAGGCGCCGCACCTCGTTGAAGCAGGGGACGACCAGGCACACTTCAGCGGAAGCGCCGGGCTGCAATGAACGTCCGCTCGCCAAGGAAAGGTATTATACCGACCGGATCACTTGCCCTCCTCATCGGCCCCACCTGCAGCGTCACCGGCCCCCAAGATGACATTGGCCGCGGTCGTTGCCCTTGTCCTCGCCGCGATGGTGCTGGGGGCGGCATGCCTCAGTGCGTGCGCTTCACCTGCGCCCGACACCATTTTGTTCAACGGCAGGGTCTTCACGGCCAATGCCGCGCAGCCATGGGCGGAAGCGCTGGCGATCCGCGGCGAGCGGATCGTTGCCGTTGGCGATACCGCGGCCATCACGGCCCGGGCCCGACCGTCCACGCGCCGGCTCGATCTCGGGGGACGCACGGTCGTGCCCGGCTTCAACGACGCGCATCAGCACGTCGAGATTGGGCCGGATGCGATGACGCTTGCGCTGCCCGACGAGCCCACGATCGATCAAATTGCCGCGGCCCTGAAACTCGCACTGGCATCGGCAACACCCGGGCAGATGATCCGCGGCCTGTTCGGCCAGACCGCCTGGGGTGAGCCGTCGTTTACGCGGACCTGGCTCGATGCGCAGGTTGCGGATCGACCGGTGTGGCTGACGGGCTTTACCGGCCACGGTGTGCTGCTCAACAGCGCCGCCCTGGCGTTGGTGGCTCTCACGGATGATGTGAGCGATCCTGACGGCGGCCGCTTCGTCCGCGACGGGCAAGGCCGCCTCAACGGCCGGCTCGAAGAGTACGCGGGTGAGCTGGCCGAACGGCGCCTGGCGCTGACCGTTCCGCCTTCGCTGGCGGCCGATTTGTACCGCAAGTTCGCGATCGAGGCGAGCGGCTTTGGCATCACCACCATCCAGCTGATCGCCGACCCGCTGCCGATCGCCGAAACTTCGAAGCGACTGGTTGAGGCCAACGCGCCGATGCGGTGGAGGGCGTATCGATTCCCGATGCGTGAGGCCGGCGGTGACACGATCGACAGCCGGCCGACGCTGCCGCCCCAGCCCACGCCGCGCATCGACGTGCGAGGGATGAAATGGATCCTGGATGGCACGCCGATCGAGCGCCTCGGCTTCATGCGCGCGCCCTATTCGGACGCGCCGGGCGAACGCGGGCGGCTCAACCTGCCGGCGAGCCGGATCGATCAATTTGTCGGATGGGCGTACGGCTCGGAGGATCCGCTGCTCGTTCACGCTTTCGGCGATGCTGCGATCGACGCTTACCTCAGCGCGCTCGAACGCACCGGGCGCCCCGAGGTCTGGCGCGCGAAGCGTCCGCGCATCGAGCACGGCGACATGATGTCACCGGATCTCCGGGTGCGCGCCAAAGCGATTGGGGCGGTGGTGGTGCAGAACCCCTCGCATTTCACGTTCCCCGAAGTCTTCCTGCAACGATACGGGGTCGAGCGCGTCGCCTGGATGCAGCCGATGAAATCGCTGCTCGACGCCGGCATTCCGCTCGCCATCGGTTCCGACGGTCCGATGAATCCGTTTCTCAACGTCCTGTGGGCGTCGACTCATTCCGCCAATCCGCGCGAGGCGCTGACCCGCGAGCAGGCGGTCACGGCGTACACTCGCGGTTCGGCGTTCGCGGAATTTGCCGAACGCGACAAAGGCCAGCTGGCCGTCGGGATGCTCGCCGACCTGGCGGTGTTATCCGCAGACGTGTTCACCGTGCCGCAGGACCAGATGGAACCGATTCGGAGCGTGCTCACCATCATCGGCGGGCGTACTGCGCACGACAGTGGGGTGCTGCGTTGACGTTTCCCGATCTTCGCGCCTTCCTCGATCAACTCCGCCGCGATCGCGACCTCGTCGAAGTCGCGGCGCCGGTCGATCCGGTGCTCGAGGCGGCCGAAATTCATCGACGCGTGATCGCCGCCGGCGGCCCGGCCTTGCTGTTCACCAACGTCAAGGGGGCGGCGTTTCCGCTCGTCACCAACTTGTTTGGTACGGGGCGTCGTGCGGAGCTCGCGTTTGGCCGGCGTCCTCTCGAGCTGATCAAGCGGGTCGTTCATCTTGCGGAAACGATCCTGCCGCCGACCGCGGCGAAGCTGTGGGGCGCGCGTGATGTCGGCCTGGACCTGCTGAAGGTGGGCACCCGCCGGCAATCGTCGGGCCCGGTGCTCGACGTGGTGACCAGGGACGTGCGGCTCGATCGCCTGCCGGTCGTGACCTGCTGGCCCGAAGACGGCGGCCCCTTCGTGACGCTGCCGCTCGTCTACACGCAGCACCCGGACAAGCCCGGGCACAACCTCGGCATGTATCGCATGCACGTTTACGGCGCCAACTCGACCGGCATGCACTGGCAGATCGGCAAGGGCGGCGGTTTTCACTACGCGCGCGCGGAGGCGCGGGGCGAGGCCTTGCCGGTGACGGTGTTTCTCGGCGGGCCGCCGGCGCTCATCCTGTCGGCGATCGCGCCGTTGCCGGAAAACGTGCCCGAGCTGATGCTCGCTTCGCTCGTCGCCGGCTCGAAGCTGCCGCAGGCGCCCGGGCCCAACGGGCATCCGCATCCGCTGATCGCGACCGCGGAGTTCGCGCTGATGGGGCAGGTCGCGCCGAGAATCAGGAAACCCGAAGGGCCGTTCGGCGATCACTACGGCTACTACTCATTGCAGCACGACTACCCGGTGTTCACGATCGATCAGATCGCGCATCGCCGCGACGCCATTTATCCCGCGACCGTGGTCGGCAAGCCGCGGCAAGAAGATTTCTTCATCGGTGATTTGCTGCAGGACCTGCTGTCGCCGCTGTTTCCGCTGGTGATGCCGGCGGTCGAGCGCCTGTGGTCGTACGGCGAAACCGGCTATCACTCCCTCGCGGCCGCCGTGGTGAAGCAACGCTACAAGCGCGAAGCGATGGCCAGCGCGTTTCGGATTCTTGGCGAAGGGCAGTTGTCCCTCACGAAGTTTCTCCTCCTGACCGATCGGCTAGTGGATCTGAAGGACTTTCGTGCCACGCTGGAGCACGTGCTGGCGCGCACCGATCCCCGGACCGATCTCTACGTGTTCTCCAACCTGTCGATGGACACCCTCGACTACACCGGCCCGGTCGTCAACGAAGGATCAAAAGGGGTGTGGCTTGGCCTGGGCGACCCGGTGCGCGAGCTGCCTCGAGCGTTCGCGCCCGCCACGCCGCCGCCGTCCGACGTGACCGATGTGCGGGTCTACTGCGCCGGCTGCCTGGTGGTGGGCGCGCGGCCGTTCGCCGAGGATCCGCAGGCGCCGTCGCGCATTGCCGGCCATCCGGCATTCCAGGACTGGCCGCTCGTGGTGGTGAGCGACGAGCCGGCACGGGCCACGCGCAGCGACATGAACTTCCTCTGGACGACCTTCACGCGGTTCGAGCCGGCCGCCGATATCCACTCCGCCGGCCAGCGCGTGGTGCGCAATCACATTTCATACGACCCGCCGATCGTCATCGACGCCCGCTTGAAGCCCTGGTATCCGAAGGAAGTGTCATGCGATGCCGCCACCGCGGCACGGGTCAGCTCGCGCTGGAACGAGTACTTTCCCTCTGGCGGAATCGAGATGGGCGATTCCGAGCGGGGACACCTTGACTGAAAGTGAGAAGTGAAAAGTGAGAAGTCAGAAGGAAGTGCGCCGTCTCCGCTTCTCACTTCTAACTTCCGACTTAGAAGTATCATCTTAAGGTGAGCGACACGACGACCAACGGGATACGCGTGCAAGTGACGACAAAATACCTCGCTGACCATAGTTCGCCGAAAGAGAAGGAATACCGATTCGCGTATTTCATCCGGATCTCCAACGTCGGCAATGTGACGGCGAAGCTGGTGAGCCGCCACTGGGTGATCACCAACGCCGACGGCGAGGAAGAAGAGGTCCGGGGCGAGGGCGTGGTCGGCGAATTCCCGGTGCTGCCGCCGGGCACGAGCTTCGACTACAACAGTTTTTGCAATCTGAAGACGCCGGTCGGGTCGATGCACGGCAGCTATCAGATGGTCAGGCCCGACGGCGGCGAGTTTGACGCGCGGATCGCGCCGTTCACGCTCGCCGTTCCGAATGCGTTGAATTAACGACACCATGGCACTTCTCAGATCCGGTGCACCGAGTATGCGCAGGGCCGAGCGCTCCGGCGGCGGCCGCTCGATGAGCGCTGCCTCGGCCGCGACCGCGGGCGCGGCGGTGAAGAAAAAGAAAATCGACTCCGCGGCGGCGTGGCGCGAGTTCCGCGAGCTGGTGTGGGTCCATCGCCGGCGCCTGGCGATCGGGCTGACGCTGATGCTCATCAGCCGCCTCGCCGGCATCGTCCTGCCGGCGCTGTCGAAGTACGTGATCGACGATGTGATTGGCAAGGGACGGCATGAGCTGTTGATGCCGATTGCGCTGGCGGCCGGCGCGGCCACCATCGTCCAGGCGATCACGAGCTTCTTCCTGGGCCAGACGCTCGGGGTGGCGGCACAGCGGGCCATCACCGACATGCGCAAGCGCGTGCAGGCCAAGGTGATGCGGTTGCCGGTGCGCTACTTCGACTCGACGCAGTCGGGCGTGCTGCTGTCGCGCATCATGAACGACGCCGAAGGCATCCGTAACCTGGTCGGCACCGGCCTGGTGCAGCTGGTCGGCGGCGTGCTGACCGCGTTCATCGCGCTCGGCGTGCTGCTCTACCTGAACTGGCGCATGACCGTGGTGACCGCGGTCGTGCTGGCGCTGTTTGGCGGCGGCATGGCCTACGCCTTTCAGCGGTTGCGGCCGCTGTTTCGCGAGCGCGGCAAAATCCAGGGCGAAGTCACGGGCCGGCTCACGGAAGCGCTGGGCGGCATCCGCATCGTCAAGAGCTACACCGCCGAGAAGCGCGAAGAAATCACGTTCACCAAGGGCGCGCACCGGTTGTTTCGCAACATCGCCCAGTCGATGACGGGGGTGTCGGCGACCACCTCCGGCAGCACCGTGATCATCGGCGTGGTCGGCGTCGTCATGATCTGGATGGGCGGCAACGACATCGTTGCCGGCAAGATGACGCTGGGCGACTTCGTGATGTACATCTTCTTCATCGGGTTGCTGGCGGCGCCGATGATTTCGATCGCCAGCATCGGCACGCAGATCACCGAGGCGTTCGCGGGGCTCGACCGCATCCGCGAGATCATGAACATGCAGACCGAGGACGAGGCCGACGAAGGCAAGCCGTCGCTCGGCCCGATCCGCGGCGACCTCCGCTTCGAGAACGTGTGGTTCGAATACAACCCGGGCGCGCCGGTGCTGAAGGACGTGACGTTCCGGGCGGCGCCGGGCACCACCACGGCGCTGGTCGGGTCGAGCGGCTCCGGCAAGAGCACGTTGATCAGCCTGGTAATGGCGTTCAACCGGCCGCTCAAGGG
>JANOZI010000558.1:0-8147 GCA_031429375.1 Acidobacteriota bacterium
ACGGTCGGATTGATTCCATATCGTTCGACGCCGACGCCGGCGCGGTACGAATTTGAATCCTCGAACACGCCGGTCACGCGAACCGCCGCCGTGTCGGTGACGCCGTGTCCGAAGTCGGCTGTGAGCCGACGGTTCTGCCATGACCCGAATTGAACGTCAATCTCGCGCGCCGGCACCCACTCGGCCTGGCGCGTGACGCGATTGATCACGCCGCCGACGCCGCCGCGGCCGAACACCATTGCATTGGGTCCCTTGAGCGCTTCGACGCGCTCGATGTTGTAGACGTCGCGAAAATATTGCGCATCGTCGCGGACCCCGTCGACGAAGAAATCGGAGGTGGAGCTGTTGCCGCGCAGGATCGGCGTGTCGCGATTGCCTTCGCCCTGGGCCATGCCCACACCTGGCATGTAGCGCACGACGTCCGACATGCTGGCCATGCGCTGGTCGGCCATCAGCTGGTGCGAGACGATGCTGACCGATTGCGGCACGTCGCGCAGCGGCGTGGACGTCCTGGTCGCGCTCGACACAACCGGAACGTTATACCGCGCCGGCGCGGCGACTCTGACGGTTTCGGTTACGCTGGCGATCTGCAGCGTGAACAGGCCGGGTTGGCCGGCGGCCATCAACCGCTGAGACGTCGCCGTGAATCCGCTGGCGCTGACCGTCACGAGATGAACACCGAGCGGCACCTGGACCGCAAACTCGCCACGAGCGTCGGTGACAGTCGATCTAGCCGGTGCGGCAGACCTGATCTCGATGCTGACTTGGGCGCCGACGACGGGCGCGCCGGTCGCATCCACGACGCGTCCGCGAATCGCTTCGTCGCCGGTCTGAGAGGCCGCGGCGGAGGCGAAGGTGAGTTGAAGCGCAAGTCCGAGGATGGTTGCGACGATCAAACGAAACATGAGCTCTCCGATGAATGGCTTGCCTTCAGTGAAAAGTCCAAGTTGAGACTGGATCTCAACTTCACCATTGAGCATATAGCCGACTAAAATGGTCGGTCAAGACAAAATGAGAATTGATCTCAACTCCGACCTCGGCGAGTCGTTCGGCCCGTGGCCGATGGGCCAGGACGCGGCGCTGATGGCGAGCATCTCCTCGGCCAACGTCGCGTGCGGCTTCCACGCCGGCGACCCGGGCGCGATGCGAGCGACCGTGGCGCTCGCCAAGGCCCACGGCGTCGCCGTGGGGGCTCACCCCGGCTTCCCCGATCTCGTCGGGTTTGGGAGGCGGGAGATGAAGGCGACCCCACAGGAGGTCGAAGACTTCGTCGTCTACCAGGTCGCTGCGCTCGCGGGCATTGCCGCGAGCCAGGGCGTGCGGCTGCAACACGTCAAGGCCCACGGCGCGCTCTACACCATGGCGTGCCGCGATCGCGTGTTGGCCGACGCCATCGCACGCGGGGTCGCGATGATCGATCGCACGCTGATCCTGTTTGGATTGCCGGGCTCCGAATTGCTGCACGCGGCTGAATCCGCGGGGCTGGCCGTGGCGGCGGAAGTGTTTGCCGATCGCGCTTACGAGCGCGATGGCTCACTCGCCAGCCGCAGCAAGCCGGGCAGCGTGATCCACGATGCCGACGCGGTGGTAGCGCGGGCGGTGCGAATGGTGCGGGACCGCGTCGTGGTCGCCCTCGATGGATCGGTCATCCCCCTGGAGGCCCACACGATCTGCCTTCATGGCGACACGCCCGGCGCCGCTGAGTTGGCGCGAGGCGTCCGCGCGGGATTACAGTCGGCCGGCGTGACCATCAAAAGCCTGCAGCTGTAACCGTCTCGGCGGCGGTCAGCGCAAGGTGGTGGGAAACGATCCCGAAGGTCCTGAAAAGACTAAGGGCGGCGGTCCCATTGCTGGAACCGCCGCCCAAAAGTTGCCGCCAACCTGGCTCCCCCCAGCTACTACAGCACTAATGCCGTAGTAAACAGACTGGCGACACGACACGCCAATCCAAAGTCTGTGCCGGTGGTTTTCTGGCGGTTTTGCGCGCACTCCACGATTGGGGACCCGGCGGCGACCGACAAACCCGTGCGTGAGATTACGATTTTAGCCTGCGGCCCCTTCCGGATACTGCAGCGCGAGCCGCAACTCTTTCGTGAGATTGTCGACCGTCGTGCCCTGCCGCTTCCAAGCGCCATCGGTTTCAAACCGCAGCGCGCCGATGCGACGGCCCCACGGGGAAATCACCCGGCCAATGGCCCGGAAGTCGGTACGGTCGGCATGCTGTTGATCGATTTTCTGCAACACGTCGGGCGCGACACGGATGAAGGCGCGCAGCGCTGTCGCCGACTTGATGCTGTACTTGCGGCCGTTCCAGGCGGACTCGAAGATGGCTGAGATCTGCTTGAGGTAATTGACGAAGAACTTCTTCGATTCCTCGTGGAACTCGGCCGTCTTGCGCGCGCCGCCGAGGGCCTCCTCGTTCGCGAACAGCTTCTTGAGCTCCTGCGCCAGCGGCGCCTGGCCGACGCGGCCCTTGCCGACGCCGAGCAGCTTGATCTCGCCATGCAGCGGCGACTCATCGCGATCGTTCAACGCTCGCACCACGTCGTGCGCGGCGGCAAGCGATTCGTCCCGGTAGAGCTGGCGGCCTGAGAGCGATACCAGGTGCGACGCGTTCAACCGTGTGTGCTTCGCATTGATCGTCACAAACATCTGGACGATATGGTCTTCTGGCACGCGATCGAAAATGATGGCGGGCACGGTGAACTGCTCGTCGCCGAAGCGATCGATGTCGGCATGGAGCGCCAACAGCCGGTGCTGGCCGTCGATCGCGCGCAGAATGCCCTCACGCTCGGGGACCTTGAGGCGGCCGACGGACGAGCCGCTTTCAACCGGCTCGAAGCTCAGTTTTTCGTCGCACGAAATGATCACGGCGCCGGGAATGGACGGCAGATCGCGCGCCTGACGGCATTGCTCGTAGTACTGCACCAGCTCTTCGATCTTCTTGCGAATGATCTGGCGCTGATACGCCTTTTCGTTCGACGCAATGCGGCGCTCGAGCAGGTCCCAGTTGATCTTGGATTGGGCCACCTTCTTCTTGCCGCGCACGCCGGCGTGTCCCTGGTCCTGATAGCTCAAGACCTCGAAACGAACGAGCTTGTCGATGTCACTGGCCGTAAGGGAGGCCGGATAGAATTGCACGCCGACCTGCTGCATCCGGATAGCGGCTACGCTGATCATAAGAGTCCATAGGGTGGTACGCCGGAGTTATTCGGCTCCACCTAAAGAGTCGGATTCTATCGTCTGCGCCCGCGCCCGCTCAATGGCTTTTGCCTGAGATCGAGGCTGATCCGGCCCTGTTATGACCCTGTTATATCCCGTAAGTATCTGTATTTGAAGGGTTTATAAAATGATTAGCGATCGTAACCGAAAACGTCACCCGAGCCTGGCTTTCGCCTTAGCCCTCGCGGTCGTGGCGGCTCCGCTCGCCCAACCCTATGATTCGCCTCAGGGGTCGTCAAAAAACACACCCCCGGCTGCGCAGGACGATGGGGATTTTGCGGTGTTTGTGAAGAAATCGACAACCCAGCCCGAATACCTGTCGCCGCTTGTCGATCATCTGCCCAAAAGAGCAGGCGTACCGTCGCCCAAAGACGTGCTCGGCTACCACATCGGGACCGAGAAGAAGCTGACCTATGTCGCCGACCAGCAGCGTTACTTCCGCGCCCTCGAGCAAGCGCTGCCCGGACGGTTCAAGACCGAGGTCGTGGCCAGGACCGAAGAAGGCCGCGACATCATGGTGGTGTATGTGTCGTCGGAAGCGAACATCAAGAACCTCGAGGTCAACCGGCAGAACATGCGCAAGCTGGCCGACCCGCGCGGGCTCACCGACCTGCAGGTGCAGCAGCTGATCGCGACGACGAAACCGCACTATCACATCAGCGCCGGCCTCCACAGCGCCGAAACCAATCCGCCCGAAGCAGTGATCGAGCTGGCCTACCGGCTGGCCGTGAGCGACGAGCCCTACATCAAGCAGATTCGCGACAACGTGATCGTGAGCATTACCGGCACGACAGACGTCGACGGACGCGATCGCTATGTGGATTGGTACTACGCCTACAAGATCGACGAGCTCTACGACGGCGGTGAAAACTACGGCGGCCCGCCCTACTGGGGCAAGTACGTGTTCCACGACAACAACCGCGACATCAATTACGGCGTCGACTCGCTGCGCGCCCACTTGAACTGGTACCTCAAGTGGCTGCCGCCGATCTGGCACGACCTCCACGAAGCGCAGACGCTGCTCTACACGTTCAGCGGCCAGCCGCCGCAGAACGCGAATCTCGACCCGATTCTCTATACCGAGCTGCCGTTCTTTGCAACCTACGAGGTCAACAAGCTGACCGGCTACGGCATGCCGGGCGTGTGGCACTTCGGCTTCGTCGACATGTGGTCACCCGGCTACCTCGGGTTTGCCGCGGCCAATCACAACGGCATGCTGCGGATGTACGAGATCTTCAACCAGGGCGGCGCCAACACGAAGAAGGCGCGCCTGTCGGGCGCGCAGACGACGCGGCAGTGGTACCGGCCGATGCCGGCCGCCGCCGGCGAAGTCGATTGGTCGATCCGCAACTCGATCAACTACGCGGAGACCGGGGTGCTCACTGCGCTCGAGCTCACCTCGAAGTTTCCCACCATGGTCGTGGGGAACTACTACCGCAAGTCGATCAACGCCGTGAAGAAAGGCGCCGACCAGCCGCCGCATGCGTTCGTGATTCCCGGCGGCCAGAAGGATCCGACCCAGGTTGATCGCGTGGTCAACCTGCTTCGCCGCCAGGCCATCGAGGTGCATCGCGCCACCGGCGACGTCACGGTCAAGGAAGGCACCTTCCCCGCCGGCTCCTTCATCGTCAAACTCAATCAGCCGTACGGTCCGCTGGCCAAGACGTTGATCGAAAAACAGACCTATCCGGATCCGGCGCTGACGACGTATGACGACAGCGCGTGGTCGATGGCGATGGCGAACAACATCGACATCAAGACCGTGGAAGACAAGACGATCCTCGATGCGGCGGCGCAGCTGCTGACGGCCGACGTCGCCACGCCGGGCACGGTTTCCGGCAGCGGCGGCTTCACCGTGGTCAGGCACAACGGCTCGCTCAACCTGATCACGCTGCGTTATCGGCTGAAGGATGTTGCGTTCAAGGCTGCGAAGGCGGCGTTCAAGGCCGGCGACGTCGAATTCCCGGCGGGCTCGTTCATCATCGAATCAGCCGGCGATCGCGTGCGAAGGGAAGTGGCGTCGCTCGGCCTGCAGGCTGCGGCGGTAGCTTCCGCGCCGTCGGTTGAAACCGTCAACGTCGACCTGCCCCGGGTCGCGATGTATACGACGTGGGCGAACACCGAAAAGGTCGGCTGGGTGCGCCTGGCCTTCGACCGCTGGGAGATTCCGTTCGACCTGATTCACAAAGACCACGTGCCGGCGGGCGCCAACCTGCGCGGCAAGTACGACGTGATCGTGATGCCGCACCAGTCGCAGAACGGCAAGTCGATCGTCTACGAGCAACCGAAGCTGTCGAAGCCGCTGCCCTACAAGAAGAACGACAAGTTCAAGTCGATGGGGTTCTACGCGGAAACCGACGATGTGCGCGGCGGCATGGGGCTGGCGGGCGCGGCCGAGTTCCAGACATTCGTGGAAAACGGCGGCGTGCTGATGACGTTTGGCGTGGCGAGCTTCTTCCCCGCGGAGTTCGGCATTGCGAAGGGGGTGGACGCGCAGGCGCCGGCGACTGGTTTCTACGCGCCGGGGCCGTACGTGAACAGCGAGATCATGCTGCCGAATCATCCGCTGATGTACGGCTACACCCAGAAGACGCTGCCGGTCCGCTACGCGGGGGGGCCGCTGTTGCAGGCGGGGCCACCGGCCGGCGTCGAACAGTTCGCCGGCACGTCACCCGAGCGCCCGCAAATCATCGCGCGATTCACCGGCGGCGACGCGGGCGTGCTGAGCGGCCTGATGCGCGGTGCCGATCAGACGCGCAACCGCCCGATGATCGTCGATGCGCCGTCTGGCAAGGGCCGGGTGCTCCTGTTTGCGAACAACCCGATCTACCGCTGGCAGACCTTCGGCGAGCACGGCATGGTGTTCAACGGTTTGCTGTTCTGGAACGATATTCCAGCGCCGTCGGCGACTGCAAAGCCCACCCCGACGCCGCAGTAAATCTCAGATTTCAGATCTCAGATTGCAGATCAATTGCAGATGGCAGATGGTTGGATTCCAATCGCGGCAATCTTCATTCTGAAATTGATCTGAGATCTTAGATCTGAGATCTAGAATCAAGAAAGTCTCGCATCAAGGCGGCGTTACGGTCGTTGGCCTTGAACCACACGTCGGCCAGCGGGCCCACCAGGGGAATGCCGCCGAGAATCACGTCGACGAGCACGTTCGACAGCATCGTCGACACCAGCGACGGCGGCGGCGCGAATTGCAGCGTCCGCGCAATCAACGTCAAGGACACGGCGGCGCCGGCGAAGTTGCCGACGACCGGCACGAGATCGAGCACGGCATCCAGGCCGACCCGGCCGAGGATCGGCAGCGTGACGGCGCTGTCCATGATCTTCGCGAGGCGATCGATCTGGATGCCGAAGATCTTCTGCGCCTCATCGATGCCGATGCCGCGCGCGGCCGCAAAGCGCGCCAGTCGCGTGAAGGCGTGCGCGGCGACCCCGCCGACGCTGCGATCGACGAGCGCCGCCATTCTTTCGGCGGCGCGCATGAACACCCAGCGCAGCCCGAAGTAGCCCGCCACCGCGACGACCAGGACAATGACGAAAGCGGCGAGTAGCCACCACAGCAGGGATTCAAACACCTGCTGCAAGAATAACCAATTACGAATGACCCCATACCAATAACCAATAACGAAACAGCAACGCTGCTGTGGTTATTGTTAATTGGTTATTCTTTATTTTCTCGTAGCTGTCACCATCACATTCGGATCCGCGAGCGTCAGCTGCGTGACCTTCCCGCCCTCGCGTGCGAAGGCGATCTTTGCGGTCGGCACGCCGGCTGGGAAGAACACCATGTTGCCGGTGTGAATCAGCCCGCGGCGCGACGGCCCGCCTGGCCGATCGATGCCGAGGCGTTCCTGCTGCACATCGATGGTGAAGTAGTCTCGAGGACCGAGGCCGTAGACATACTTGCCGGCGAGCGCATCTCGATCAGCGGGGTCGAGAGTGGTTGACGGCAACGGCGTGTCGGCATCGCCAAGAGTGGCCAGGTACTGCACCACTGCTGCGGCGTCGGCGCCACCGGCGCGGGCATGGGCCATCAGCGTGATGCCGTGCGGCCCGTAGATTCTCTGCACCCCCGGACGCGCCGCCACCATGGCCTTGACCACGTCGAGCTGTCCCATCATCGCGGCCGAGAAAAGTGTCGGGCGGGCGCCGTTGGTGAGCAGGAAGTCGGCGATCGGCTTGTTACCGACGTGGGCGGCCGCGTCGATGCAGGTTTCCCAGTCGCCGAAGCCCCAGTCGTACGACGCGCGCGCGAGCGCCGGCTGGTTTTCGACCAGCTCGCGGATGCGCTTCACATTGCCGTGAGACGAGCCGACCGCTTCCTTCACGAGCGTTGGATCTTGTGCGGGAAACAAATCGGCCGCTGAAATCGGAGGCGGCGGGGCGGCAGGAGCCTGACCCCACGCCTTCGGCGCAAATGCTGAGAGACCGAGGGCGCCAAGGCCGGAGGACACGGACACGAACGAGCGGCGAGACCAGCGTTGCGACATCAATCGAACCTCCATGCGAGGGTTATCGAGCATCGCCGTCGGCAGCGCCACCCAGACTTCCATCAGGAGGCAAGTGCTCTAACGCCAGACAGTTAGGGCCGCGCGTCAGGGAGCACGTGCTCGCGGACCGCGCGCTCGAACTCAGTGACCACGGCATTCTCGAGGCCGGTCACGCTGCCATCGGGCATGACGAGCCGATTGGCCTTGAGATGCGCTTCGTCTCGTAACCGAATGAGGTGGGTGATGAAACGCAACCCGGACTCGCCGCGCTGAAGCTGGCCGAGCACGACGTAGTCGGCCTTCACGGCCTCTGCGACGGCTTTCAGGTTGCGAATGTTGCGCGGTTGCCGGAGCACGGCGGCGTTGCCGACGACGGCAAGGCGCTGCGGATTGAGCTCGGTCAGTCGTGTGACAACAAGATCG
>JANOZI010000559.1:0-5052 GCA_031429375.1 Acidobacteriota bacterium
CTGGTGGGAGCGCTTGGTAACAGTTAACTTTCCGGCGGCGCTGCAACCGATCTCGGGCACGACGCTGGTTGTGCGTGAGCCGGTCTACACCGTTGGCCAGCTCGTCGCGGCGCTGGATCGCCTGGTGCCCGGCCTGGCGCACGAGCTCGACGACCCGCTCTACAACATCGCCGTCAACGACGAGCTGTTGTTGCACAACGTTGATGCGCGGCCGGTGAAGGATGGCGACGTCATCGAGATCGTTCCATCCATGGCAGGTGGCTAAATAAGGTGCGTACAGTGCGTACGGTGCGTACGGTGCGTACAGTGCGTACAGTGCGTACAGTGCGTACAGTGCGTACAGTGCGTACAGTGCGTACAGTGCCGGGTGCCTAAGAGGAGTGCTAGAGTTCGGCGATGGGTCGCGCGGTCGGGGCAAACGTTCGTCGCAAAGACGGTGACGCCAAGGTCACCGGCGCCGCGAAGTACATCGACGACATCGCCTTCCCCGGCATGATCTTCGGCGCGACCATCCGCTCCACCATTCCGCACGGCGACATTGCCGGCCGGCACGTCAAGCTACCCGGCGATTACGTGGTGGCTGACTATCACGACATCCCCGGCAAGAACTACGTGGCGCTGATCGATCCGGACCAGCCGTGCCTGGCCGAGCACATCGTCCGTCATGTCGCGGAGCCGATCCTGCTGGTGGCCCATGCCGATCGGCATCGGCTGATCGGACTCGATCAGCACGTGTCGTTCGACTACAGCGAGCGCGCGCCTGTTTACGATCCCGAAGCCTCCGACACCTGTTTCAAGCGAATCGCGATCGACAAGGGCGTTCTCGATCGCGGATTGGCCGGCGCCGATCTGGTGTTCGAAGGCGAGTATCGAACCGGCCACCAGGAGCAGCTCTACATCGAGACCAACGGCGTGATCGCCGTCCCCGGCGACGGGCAGATGACGGTCTACGGATCGTTGCAGTGCCCCTACTACGTGCACAAGGCGCTGGTCGTGCTGCTCGGCCTGCCGCCCGATCGCGTCCGCGTGGTGCAGACCGAAACCGGTGGCGGCTTCGGCGGGAAGGAGGAGTACCCGTCGATGCTGGCGTGCCATGCGGCGATCCTGGCGCGCAAGGCGGGCCGTCCGGTGAAGATGATCTACGACCGCGTCGAGGATCTGCTGGCCACCACCAAGCGGCATCCATCGATCGTTCGCCATCGTACGGGCGTGACCCGCGGCGGACGCATCACCGCGATGGACATCGATGTCGTGATGGACGGTGGCGCCTACGCGACCCTGAGCGCCGTGGTGCTGTCGCGCGGCGTGATTCACGCGTCGGGGCCGTATCGCTGCGATCACCTCCGCATTCGCGGCCGCGCCATGCTGACGCACACCCCGCCCAACGGCGCCTTTCGCGGCTTCGGTGCGCCGCAGACGCAGTTCGGGATCGAAGCGCACATGGATCGGCTGGCCGACGAGCTCGGGATCGATCCGGTCACGCTGCGCGAGCTGAACGCCCTCAAGCCCGGTGACACCACGGCGACCGGCCAGACGCTTGGCAAAGACGCCAGCGCGCTGCCGGTGCTGCGCGAAGCGGTCAAGCGATCGGGCTTCAAGGAGAAGCGCCGCAAGTGGCGCGGCACCCGCCGGGGTATCGGACTGTCACTGTTCTTCCACGGCTCCGGCTTTACCGGCGGCGGCGAAGTGAAGCTGGCATCGAAGGCCTCGCTCGAACTCACGGCCACCGGCGCGCGCATCCTGGTCGCCAGCACCGAGATCGGCCAGGGCACTCGCACCATGCACGCACAGATCGTGGCGGATGCGCTCGGCGTGGCGTTCGACGAGGTCGAGGTCCACGAGGTCGACACCGCGTTCGTGCCCGACAGCGGGCCGACGGTGGCGTCGCGCACGTGCATGATCGTCGGCAAGCTGCTCGAGCGCTGCGCCCGCGACATGCGCAAGCGCCTCGGCCGGCTGTCGCCCGCCGACTACTTCAAGAAGCACGGCTCGTTCACCGTGACGTCGCAGTACGAGCCGCCGCCGAACCTGCTGTGGGACGATGAGATGTATCGAGGGGATGCGTATGGCAGCTACGCGTGGGGCTGCAACGTCGTGGAGCTGGAGGTCGACCCGGCGACGTTCGAGGTGCGTCCCATCCACGTCACGGCCGTGGCGGAGATCGGCAAGGCGATCCACCCGATGATGGCCGAGGGCCAGATCGAGGGCGGCACGGCGCAAGGGCTCGGCTACGCGTTGCTCGAGGAAGTCGTGATGCGCGACGGCCGCATGGCGAACGCGCAGCTGACCAATTACATCATCCCGACGCCGCTCGACGCGGTGCCGATGAGGGTCGTGATGCTGGAGCGGCCGTATGCCTACGGCCCGTTCGGCGCCAAGGGCGTCGGCGAGATGCCGATCGACGGCCCCGCGCCGGCGGTGATCAACGCGTTGCGCCACTGCGGCTACGACGTGCGCTCGATTCCCGCGACACCTGAACGAATCATGACCTGTCGCAGGGCACCCCCTAGTCGCGAGGCACCCCCTAAAGGGGTGCCCTACAAGAAACGTCGTAGGGCACCCCTTCCAGGGGTGCCGTACAAAAAATCATGATCGCGATCATCAACGGCAAGCGCCGCCAGCTCGACGTGCATCCGATGAAGCGGCTGCTCGATGTGCTGCGCGAGGACTGCGGTCTTACGGGAACCAAGGAAGGCTGCGGCGAGGGCGAGTGCGGCGCGTGCACGGTGCTCGTCGACGGGGTCGCGGTCGATTCGTGCCTGGTCCCCGCGGCACAGGCCGACGGCTGCGCGATCGTGACCATTGAAGGGGTTGGCCGCGCGCGGTCGGGGCGGGCGCTGCAGGATGCGTTCGTAAAGCTCGGCGGCGCCCAGTGCGGCATCTGCACGCCGGGCATGATCGTGGCGGCGCTGCCGCTCAAAGAGGGCGCATCGCTCGACGAGATCAAGACGGCGCTGGCGGGCAACCTCTGTCGCTGCACCGGCTACCTGAGCATCTTCCGTTCGGTGCAGGCGGGTCTAAAGACCTCCGCGAGGGCGGGTCTAAAGACCCGCCCCTACGTAGAGGCGGATCTTCAGACCCGCCTAAAAAGGAAACAGACCCGCCCGAAAAGGAAACAACGTGCCGACGCCCGTTAGCACCTTGTCGCTGCAGCGTCCGCGATCGCTGAAGGCGGCGCTGACCATGATGGCCGGCGACCCCACGCTGACGCCGATCGCGGGCTGCACCGATGTGTTCGTCGGCCTGCATTTCGGCACGCTCGACCGCCGGCGTTTCATCGACCTGTGGCCGCTCGACGAGCTGCGGGGGATTCGCCTCGTCAAAGACTCGGTCCGCATCGGCGCGCTGGCAACGTTCACCGACATCATCAGATCCGCGCTGGTGCAGCGGCGCGTGCCGATGCTGGCCGCGGCAGCGCGAGAAGTGGGTGGCGCGCAAATCCAGAACCGCGGGACCCTTGGCGGCAACATCGCCAATGCCTCGCCTGCAGGGGATTCGCTGCCGGTGCTGGCGGCGGCCGACGCCCGCATTGTGCTCCGCAGCGCGACTGGCGACCGGATCGTGCCGTTCAACGATTTCTACACCGGGTATCGCACCAGCGTCCGCCAGGCGTCCGAGCTCATCACCGCGATCGAGATTCCGCCCATCGACGGGCGGCAGTGGTGGCGCAAGGTCGGCACCAGGCGGGCGCAGGCGATCTCGAAAGTGATGATGGCCGGCGTGCGCGGCCGCGCGGTGCGCGTGGCGATCGGTTCGGTGGCGCCGACCGTGCTGCATGCGACCGCGGCCGCAGTTGTGCTCACGAACGGTGGCTCGATCGCCGACGCGCAGGCGGCGCTCAGGTCCGAGATCGCGCCGATTGACGACATTCGATCGACCGGCGATTATCGCAGGCAGGTCGCCGAAAACCTGCTGGCGCTCTTTTGGAAAGAAACGAAATGATTCTTGTTCTCCTGACGCTGCTCACGACCGCCCAGGCCCCCCATGAAGCGGGGCCCTACGACGAACGCGTGATGGCGGCGGTGCGCGCGGCCGTAACGCCGGCGCTGCCGTATCCCGAGAGTGATGAAGAGGGCGTGCTGCCGAAAGACGAAAAGTCCACCGACCCGTGGATGGTGCGGCCCCACGCCGCCGGCGATCGCTCGATCGAGGTGATCGCCAATCCGCTCAACCTCGCGAACCAGCTGCGCGCGACCAGGGCGATGGCGCAGATCCAGGCGTCGCTCGAATCGGCGCAGCGCCGCTCCGAAGCGCAGTACGAGCGCGCGGTTGCCGAAGCGAAGCGCACCGGACGCTCGCAGGATGTCGACGGCGTGACGCTGTCTGATGAGGGCCTGGCGGGGGCGCGTGTCGATGCCGAGTCTCACGTCACGATCGACGTCGAGTTCAACCGGCCCGCGTACAGCTTTACCGTCGCCTCGTCGATCGCCCCGTCGGCCTCGCGCACGGTCACGGTCCCCGGCGCGGTGGCGGTGATCGCGGTGCCGTCCAATGTCTACCGCGAGAAGACGGCGGCCTCAACCGACGATCGCTTGTGCCCGGCGGAAGCTGTCGTGTTTTTCGGCGCCGTTCAGGCGCCTGATGTGTCCGAGCGCTCCGGCAACGCCTTCAGCGTGACCGCTGCTGGGACCACCGCCGAGCCCGCGCGCGCCGTGCACTCGGTGGTGGTCCGGTTGCGCGGCAACGAGACGCTGATCGCGCAAATCCTGCGTGGATCCGACTGGATGAAGGTAGTGGAACTTCTCAAGTAGGCCCCCCGTCATAACCAGTGGGGTCAATCATGTTCAGGATCTACGACTGGAATTTTTCGAGTACCGTCGACGTCGTGACCGGCGCACTGCTGGTCTGCACGATTCTCGCGGTCAGCTTCGTCCGGTGACTTAGCTGACTTTGTCCGGTGCTGCCAGATAGCTTTTCCGGGCGCGCACCGTCATCCCCGGACGATTCACCTTCACATCCAGCTTGTGCACCTTGCCGTCGAGCGCGGCCGGTGCGAAGCCGATCAAGTACTGGCTCCGCAGCTCCTGCGCGACGCGCGTGAACGTCGGGGCC
>JANOZI010000560.1:0-10650 GCA_031429375.1 Acidobacteriota bacterium
CCGATCGGACACGGCGAGCGGTTCGGCGCGAACGTGCACCCGATCGTGAACGGCATCATCGGCGGCTGGCAGTTCAATGGCGTCGGACGCATCCAGGCGCGGACGTCGAACTTCGGCAACGTCCGGCTCGTCGGCATGACCGCAAAGGACGTGCAGAAGATGTACAAGTGGGACGTCCGCATCGACCCGGCGACGGGCTTGAGAACCGTTTATTCCATGCCCGACGATGTGATCATCAACACGCGCCGGGCCTTCAACAGCAGCTCGACTTCACCCACCGGCTACAGCGACCTCGGCGTGCCGGAGGGCCGTTACTTCGCCCCGGCCAACGGCGCCGACTGCATCCAGTTGAAGGCGGGCGACTGCGCGCCGCGGACGCTGGTGCTGAGGGCGCCGTTCTTCAGCCGCTTCGATATCGGGGTGACCAAGCGGTTCAAGGTCGCCGGCCGGGTGAATTTCGAGCTGCGCGGCGACGTGTTGAACGTCTTCGACAACATCAACTTCAACGTCACCGACGCGTCACGCACGGCCGGTACCGGCGCGACGATCTTCCAGACCAGTACGGGCTACACCGACCTGAGCAACGTGTTCGATCCGGGCGGCCGGTTGGGACAGCTCGTGTTCAGGTTGAACTGGTAGTTACAGGTTCGTCAGGTTCGTCAGGTTCGTCAGGTTCGTCAGGTTCGTCAGGTTCGTCAGGTTCGTCAGGTTCGTCAGGTTCGTCGGGTTCGAACCTGTGGAACCTGTGGAACCTGACTCACTCGCGCGATTGCGGCTTCGCGCTCTTTTTGTGCGTGTTGAAGAACTCGACGATGGCCGCGAGGTTCGGCGCGACGACGTCGCCGTGAAGCCCGCCGGGCACTTCGATGTACATGTGCTCGGTGCCGAGCTCTTTGAGCTTCGCCACCATGTTGCGCGATCCGGTCACCGGCACCGTCGGGTCGGCATCGCCGTGCACGATGATCTGCGGAATGTGGCGGATCTTCTCGAGGGTGTCCGGCGCGCCGCTGCCCGAGATCGGCGCAATCGCCGCCCAGATGTCCGGGAACTTCGGCGCGATTTTCCACGAGCCTATAGCGCCCATCGAGTGGCCCATCAAGTAAATCCGGTTGTCGTCGACCTTATATTGCTTGCGCACCCGTTGCAGGACCTGCATCACATCCTGCTCGCTGAGATCCTGCGTGCGCCGCACGCCGGCATCGGCCGGCGGCGTGCCGAGGCCCCAACCGTACGAGCCGTCGACGCGGTAGCCAAGCGGCGTGACCAGAATGTAGCCGTGCTGTTCGGCCAGCGGAGGCAGCGTCTTGTTGTAGCTGTCGAAGAACGAATCTTCGGTGCCGCCCAGCCCGTGCAGCGCGACGATCAAGGGAAACGCCTTCGATCCGTTGTAGCCAGTGGGCACGTACATGCGGTACGGGATGATCTCGCTGGCGGCGTCGAGCCGATAGTGGCGCTTGAAGTCGCCGGTGCGGCTCGCAAACGGATCCTTGCCGCCCTTCACGCCGGCCGCGACCGCTTCGGCCGCGGCCAGGTCGCGATCGGGATCGAACGTGCGCAGCTCCAGCCGGCCGCGATTGACGTTCTTCATGCGATCGATCGGGAAGAGAATTTCGGCCTTGAGATCGTCGGACGCGCGCGCGGCCGCGGTTTCGAGGCGGGTCGCAAGCTCACCGAGGCCCTTGCGCAACGCGACGGTGAGCGTGGCGCCGCCAATTCGTTCGTGGCCATTCAAGACATCGACCGTCAACAGGTAAGGCCCGTCTGCAACATCCTGCAGCTCGAGGTCGAAGAAGTACGGCGATTCGCGCAGGTCGCGGCCGACACCATCGAAAGGACCGAAGTCCTTGACGATCGCCGGCTCCTGCGGCGGCTGGTTCGGCGCCGGGGGCGCGGGACGCTGTCGCAGGGCCACGCGCGCGGTCACCGCGTTAGGCAGCGCCAGGGACGGGAGGTAGATCTGCTCGAGGCGGACGCTGTACGGCTTCGAAGAATCCACGACGACCGCCGGCGTCCGCAACACCAGCGAGCCCGAGTAATCGGCCGCGTCGGTCCAGGCCCGCCCGGTCAGCAGCGCACTGCCCTTCGCGTAAAGGCGGCGGAGCTCGCCGCTTCGGCCCAGCCGCACGGCCTCGGCAATCTGCGCGTCGAGCGCGTCGATTTGCGTCTTGAGCTCCCCTGTTGGCTTCACCGTATTCTTGCGGGTGGTGTAGCCGACCCGCACCGACGACAGGCTGGTCAACGCCTGCGGCAGGGCGACGGACGGGATCAGCGCGCACAACGCGACGATGACGAGGACTCGGGTCTTCATGATGATCTCCTATAATTTGACCTGTGCATGCCGCTTAAGTCCGGCACCCGGCTCGGTCCCTACGAGATAGTAAGCCCACTCGGCGCCGGGGGAATGGGCGAAGTCTACGTGGCCCGGGACTCGCGGCTCAATCGCAGCGTCGCCATCAAGGTTCTGCCGCACGAGTTCTCGGCTGATGCCGCGCGCCAGGCCCGGTTCGAACGCGAAGCCAGGGCGATCGCTTCCCTCAACCACGCGCACATCTGCACCGTCTACGACGTCGGCGATCACGAGGGCGTGGCGTTCCTGGTGATGGAGCGGCTGGAGGGCGAGACGCTCGCCGAGCGGTTGACGCGCGGACCCTTGCCGCTGTCCGAAGCACTCCTGTGCGCGAGCCAGGTCGCCGAGGGCCTGGCATGCGCCCACGGCGCGGGCATCGTGCATCGCGACCTGAAACCCGCGAACGTGATGCTCACCAAGACCGGGGCCAAGCTGCTCGACTTCGGCCTGGCCACGCCGAGCCCGGCCGGCCCGCCGGCGGGCGCCGAGACGGTGACCGGACCACTGACCATGAAGGGGACAGTCCTCGGCACGCTGCCGTACATGGCGCCCGAGCAACTCGAAGGCAAGCCCGTGGACGCGCGCGCGGACATCTTCGCGTTCGGCGCGATGCTCCACGAGATGGTGACGGGCCGGCGCGCATTCCCGGAGTCGAGTGAAGCCGGACTGATCGGCGCCATCTTGCATTCGCACCCTCCCGTGCTCAGAACATCGAACCCCGGCACGCCGCCCGCGCTCGAGCGCCTCGTCTCGGTGTGCCTGGCGAAGGACCCAGCCCGCCGCTGGTCGTCCGCGCACGATGTGGTCCTCCAGCTGCAGGGGATCGCCGAAACCGGCGGGGTCGAAGGCCCGGCGGCAACCGCGCCGCGACGATCGCGTGAGCGGCTCGCCTGGACCACCGCCGCGGCCGCCCTGCTCGTCTCGCTCGTGCTTGGCGTGTTGTTCTTCACCAATCGGCCGCAACCCGCACCGCCGACCGTCAACCTCGTTTCAGTCGTGCCGCTCCAGGACACCACCTTCGTGCGCGGTGAAGCGCCGCAGATTTCGCCGGACGGCCGCCACGTGGCGTTCGCGGCGACCGATCTCCAGGGCAGGCGCGCGATCTACGTGCGCGATCTGGACTCGGCGACAGCGCGATTGCTCGCCGGCACGGAGAATGGCAGCCAGCCATTCTGGGCGCCCGACAGCAGCCGGCTGGGATTTTTCGCTGAGGGTCAGTTGAAGACCGTGGCCATCAGCGGCGGGTCGCCCAACGCGATCGCGCGCGCCACGCTGCCACGCGGCGCCGCGTGGAGCGCCGACAATCTCATCCTGTTCTTGCAGCGGCCAAATATCCCTCTGGCGCTCGTCCCGGCCGGAGGCGGTGAACCGACATCGGTGCCGGGCCCGCCGCCCAATGGCATCCCCGGTTTTCCTTCGTTCCTGCCCGATGGCCGGCATTACTTGTTCACTGAGCTGGATCAGGAAACGCGGTTGGCTAAATTCCTCTCGGTGGGCTCGCTCGACTCGTCCGCGACCCGCCGCCTGGTGGAAACGACGTCGAGCGGCACGTACGCGTCGGGGCATCTGCTGTTTCGGCGGAACACGACGCTGCTGGCCCAGCCCTTCGACGCCACGACCCTCCAGGTCACTGGCACAGCGGTCGCGATTGCGGAAAACGTCGGCTTCAACCCGATCACATACCAGGGACTCTTTTCAGCGTCGGCCAGCGGCACCATCGCGTACCGGGACGCGTTGCCGGGTGCGGAGCTGGTGTGGTTCGACCGCTCCGGCCAGCGGTTGTCGAACGCCGCTCCAGCGGGCGAATACAACACGATGTGCATGACCCCGAACGGCAACCGGATCGTCTATGAACTGGCGGATCCGGCGACCGGCAGCATCGACTTGTGGACACTCGACCTGACCACCTCCACCACGACGCAACTGACGTTCGGCGGCCCGGTCGAGTTCTATCCGGTGTGCGCGCCGGATGGACGCGACATGGTGTTTGCGGCGCTCAAGCCGAGCGTCCCCAACCTGTTCCGGCAAAGTATTCTCGCGCCAGGTAATGCGGCGCTGCTGCTGGCATCACCGTTCGCAAAACTACCGTCGGACTGGTCCGGGGATGGCCGGTCGCTGTTCTACACCGTGTTCACCGCGAACATGGCCACCGACATTGCCGTCATCCCGCTCGACGGCGGCGAGCCGCGGCTGGTGATCTCAACGCCGAACGAAGAGCGCAGCGCCAAACTGTCGCCGGACGGCCGCTGGCTCGCGTACGTGTCGAATGAAAACGGCCGGTTCGAGGTTTACGTGCAGCCGATGCCGCAGACCGGATCGAAGTGGCTGGTCTCGAGGGGCGGCGGACTGCAGCCGCAATGGAGCGCGGATAGCCGCGACCTGTATTTCATCGCCACCGATCGAAAACTGATGGTGATGCCAATCACCACCGACGGCGCGGCGATGGTCCCTGCGGTGCCCACGGTGTTGATGAATACCAACATGACCCAGTGGGAGTTGTCGAACCAGGGGACGTCATACGTCGTTGCGCCTGACGGCAAGCGGATTCTGATCAGCACCTCGACCGACGTCGGCCGCCCGATTACGCTGCTGCAGAATTGGCCCGCAGCATTACGACCATGAGCGGGCGCTCGCTCTCCCCCGCTCGCGCGATCTGGTACGGCACCCTCGCCGTCGGGACGCTCGACCTGCTCGACGCCTTCGTCTTCTTCTACCTCCGCAGCGGCGCACGGCCGACGGCCATTCTGCACAGCATCGCGTCCGGATTGCTGGGGCCTGCGGCCGCCCGGTCGGGAGGCCTGTCAACCGCGGCGCTCGGCTTCTTCCTCCACTTTCTGATCGCCTTCATCATCGTGTCGATCTACTTTCTTGCCAGTCGCCGGATTCCGATCCTGAGGAGCCGGCCCGTGCTGTGCGGCCTCGCCTACGGCGTGCTCGCGTACTTCGTGATGACGTATATCGTGGTGCCGCTGTCCAACGCGCGGTCCGGCGGGCCGTTCGTGCTGCCGGTGTTCATCAACGGGATACTGATCCACGCGTTCGGTGTCGGGCTACCGAGTGCGTCGTTTGCGGCACGGGGAGGGCGCTAAGACCCCCTTGCCTTCTGCCTGAGACGATGGCATCGTCGTCGTCGAGGGCACCATGGTGATGATCGTTCGCCGCAGTACCAGCGACTATCTGTCGGGCGCAGAAGAGCTTCGGCGCCAGGAGCTCGTCTGGGGCTTTGTTCGCGAACCGCCGGCGCCGCGCTACGGCCACCAATCGATTGTCACGCGCACGATCGTGGTGCTCGATCAGCACGTCCGATCGCGCGGGCTTGGGCGCGTTTGCGTGTCGCCGATCGATGTGGTGCTGGACGAGCGGAAGGGCCTGGTGCTTCAGCCAGACGTCATCTTCGTGTCGAACGCAAATGCCGCAATCGTCCGGGATCAGATCTGGGGCGCGCCCGACCTGGTCATCGAAGTCGAGTCGTCGGGGACCCGGCGGCGGGATCGCACGCTCAAGCTCCGATGGTATCGGAAGTACGGCGTGCGCGAGTACTGGCTGGTCGATCCGCATGGCGCGGTCATCACGGTCATGCCACTGAACGATGGCGTTCGGGTTCGCCGTCTGCGGTTCCACGGCGCGGCCGCGATCCGCTCCGCGGTACTCGGCGAGCTGACGGTGCCGGCCTCGGCGTTTTTCGAGTGAGCGGGGCGGCACCCGCGGTTGCCGACACTTCATATCCACCTATGTAGATACGTTTGGACATAATCGGCTTTTGGGGCACAATGCCGCGATGGCAACCCTGGCAGCCACCGACCTGCGCCCGCGGCGGCTGGTCATCGAACACCTCTCGCTCATCATTGAAGGCCGCACGCTCGACGACGTGGCGCTCGGCGGCTGGGTCTACGGCCCCGAGCTCGGCACCGCCCCGGTGATCCTGATCGTCGGCGGCATCACCGCGTCGCCCTTCCCGTTCGGCGACGGGCAGGCGGAAGGCGAGGACCCGCGCGCCCCGTGGTGGCCGGCGCTGTGCGCGCCCGACCTGATCGATCCTGCCAAGCACACGGTGCTCTGCCCGTCGTGGCCGGGCAACGGATCGACGTGGAAGGGGTTCGACGACCCCGGCGCGATCGATTCGATCTCGGTGGCGGGCCTGGCGGACCTGGTGGCCGCCTGGCTCGACGGCTGCGGCTGCAACATCCCCGTCACATGGGTCGGCGCCAGCCTCGGCGGCATGGTCGGCGTCGTGTTCGCGGCGCGTCATGCCGAACGCTGCGCGAAGCTCGTCACGATCTCGGCCGGCCTGCGTCCCGACGGTTGGGGCACCGCCACTCGACACCTTCAACGCGAGCTGGTGCGCGATGGGCTGCGCAACGGCGACGTCGCCACCGGCATGAGCCGCGCGCGCCAGCTCGGCATGCTGACCTATCGCGGGCGCGACGAGCTGGATACGCGGTTCGGTAAGCTCCTGCCGGGCCTGGATCGCCCGCCGGTCGCCGAGTACCTGGATCACCACGGCCGCCGTTTCGCCGAGCGCTTTCCGGTGAAGACGTTCCTGATGTTGAGCGAGGCGATCGATCGCGGCTCGATGGCCGACGCGCAAGCGGTCCGCGATGCGTTCGAGAAAGTCAGCGCCGAAACGGTGGTGGTCGGCGTTCCTGGCGACATGCTGTTCCCGTGGGCACTGCAGGTGGAGCTGCATCGCGCGCTGCAGGCAGCCGGAGCCGACTCGTCGTTGTGGAAGCTCGACTCGCTGTTCGGGCACGACGCATTCCTGGCCGATCAGGACCGTCTCGCCGAGCTGCTGCGCGGCGCCAACGCATTTGGCGGCGAGCTGCGGAAGGCGGCGCGGCCGCGGTTCGAGGGCGTTGGGGTCGAGCCGGTGCGCGAGATCCGCATCGGCCTGGTCGGCTGCGGCACCGTCGGCCAGGGACTGCTGGAGATGATCGATCGGCAGAGCCACGCCGTGGCCGAGCGCTACGGCGTGAAGTTCCGCGTGTCGCGGATCGCGGTCAGGGACCTGAAGAAAAACCGTGGCCCTCGCTCGGTTGGGATTCCCCAGACCGATCAGCCGCTCGAGCTCGTCAGCGATCCGGAAGTCGATGTCGTCGTGGAAGTCGCGGGCGGCACAGCCGTCGAAGCGACGCTCGTGGCGGCACTGGCCGCCGGCAAGCCGGTGGTGACCGCCAACAAGGAGCTGCTCGCCTCGAAGCTCGCCGACCTCGGCGTGCTGGCGCAGCGCACCGCGACGCCGCTCTACTGCGAGGCCGCGGCGGCCGCGGCGATTCCGATCATTCGCCACCTGAGTCATCGCGCCGACGAGATCGACAGCCTCTGGGGGATCATCAACGCCACGTGCAACTTCGTGATGACGCGCCTCGAGCAGGGCGACCTGTCGCTCGCCGACGCGATCACGGAGGCGCAGCGTCTCGGCTTCGCAGAAGCCCAGCCTGATGCCGACCTCGACGGCCTCGACGCGGCGGCGAAGCTTTCGATCCTGGCCTACCGCGCGTTCGGGGCGTGGGTGCGGCCTGACGGATTCCTGGTCCGCGGCATCCGCGACATCGATCCGGCCGACTGCGATCTCGCCGAGTCGATGGGCTGCCGCATCCGCCTGATCGCCCGCGCCGTGCGGCTCAACGGCGCGCTCGACATGGCGGTCGAGCCGCTGCTGTTGCCGTCGTGGCACCTGCTCGCCTCGGTCGAAGAGGAGTACAACGCCGTCTACTTGCGCTGCGCGTCTTCGGGCGACCTGAGTTTGTTCGGCAAGGGCGCCGGCGCGCTGCCGACCGCCACGGCGATCCTCGGCGACCTGATCGACCTCGCGCAGGACAACTCGGTGCGCTGGCCGGTGCCTCATGCGTTGGCGGTGGCCCGCGAGGGATCGGCGGTCGCGCCCGCTCCACGCCGCCACTACCTGCGCATCACGGGACAGCCGCATCCCGGCCTCGAACGGAAGTTCGAGGGACTGGTCCGCCGTCACGGCCTGACGGTGCAGAATCGCGCGGCGCGCGGCGAGACCGATCGCGTCCACCTGGCGTTCATGATCTCGCCGAGTTCGGACGCACACATTGCCGAAGTCACGGCGGCGGTCGAGCACCTGGCCCGCGTCGAACAAAGGTTGTGCCTTGGAGTCATGGATTGACCGGTTCGACTCTCGCCATCCCGATACCAGGGATTCCGGGTCGCTCAGGGCAGGTCGCGCGGCGCCGGTGATCAGCGACTGGCTCGATCCAGCGCGATGCCCGGCGGAGCGACCGCCGATGGCAGCGATGTCGGGGGCCACGCGCACGCTGCACGACGGCATCGACGATCACGCGCGGCGCACCGGCGTTCCCTATCTGCATCCTGACGAGCCAACCGTGCAGCTCGATCTCCTGGGGTCCGCCCGGGTGGTCGAATGGCAGGAAGCGAAGGCGGCATTCCTGTTTGCCAGCGAAGGCTGCTGGTCGGGCCTTCCTCACCTTTACGCGCGTTATGGCACGACCGCGACGGCGCAGCTGATCGCGAAACTGCAGGCGATCGAACATGCCACGAGCGCGATCGTCTGCGACTCTGGCATGCAAGCCACCGCGCTCGCGTTCGATGTGCTGATGGAGCCCGGCAGCCACGCCGTGTTGATGCGGCAGGTCTACAACAAGACACGCAGCTACCTGGAATGGATGGCGGTCCGGCTCGGCGGGTCGGTCACCGTCGTGGACGATGGCGACATGGCGGGGCTGGCGGCAGCCCTGCGATCCGAGACGCGCTTCGTGTTCGCGGAGACCTTCACCAATCCGCTGGTGCGCGCGCAGGATCTCGACGCGCTGCGCGGCGTGATTGCCGCGGCGCGCGAGCGCGCGCCCGCGCTGCGACTGGTGCTCGATTCCACCATCGCGACGCCGTGGGCCTTTCAGACACCGCTCCTCGACCAGGGCATCGACATCGTCGTCGCCAGCGGTACCAAGTCGCTGGGCGGGAACGACCGCGACCTATGGGGCTACATCGCCACCAACGACACGGCGTTTGCCAATGCGGTGATGGATCTGGTCGCGATGCGCGGCGGCATTCTCGACTGGCGGCGGGCGACGGCCATTCTCTCGACGATCGACGACGCCGATCGCACGCACGCGCGCCGGTCGGCGACCGCGACCCAGGTCGCGCGGTTCCTGGCGGCGCACCCCAAGGTGAGCGAGGTGTTTCATCCGTCGCTTGCGACCCACGTTGACGCGGCGGCGATTGCCAGGCAGTACGTGCGTCCCGGATCGCTGCTGTCGTTCCGGGTCAAGGACGCGGATGAAGAGCGGACCAGGCACCTCGCCGACGTGCTGGCCACGACCGTCGTGGTGCGCTACGCGCTGTCGTTCGACGGCCTGGCGACGAAGGTCAATCACCATCGCACCGTGTCCGAGTACTTCACCGCGCTCGAGCAACTGAAGCGCAACGGGTTCGATCGGCTGATTCGCCTCGCCGTCGGCCTCGAAGACGCGGACGATCTGATCGCCGCGCTCAACTGGACCCTGCATCACGGCGACTCGCTTACCACTGCCGATCTCGAGACCTGGCAAGCAAAACGGGCTGCCGACCTCTCCCTAACGTAGGGCACCCCTTTTAAAAACGTAGGCCACCCCTTTGAAAACGTAGGGCACCCCTTTAACAACGTAGGGCACCCCTTTAGGGGTGCCTCAAGATAAAGTAGGGCGCATGGGCGCCGCCGAGCATCTCAAGATCAACCTCAACGAGTACGACCAGGTCATTCGAACGCTGATTCCGCATTACAAGGATCTGATCGAGGAGGCTGCCGTGGCCGTGACCCGGGTCACCCGGGCCAGGCCCGCGGTCGTCGATCTCGGCACCGGATCGGGCGCGCTGGCCGCCAGGGTGCTGAAGGCCCGCTCGGGTGCCCGCATGATCGGCATCGACGAAGACGGCGGCATGCTGAGGATGGCGGAGCGGCGGTTGCGGGGCCGCATTTCTGCGGTCCGCGCCAATTTCGAGACGGCGGCGATCCCGCCCTGCGACGCGATCATGGCGTCGTTCGCGCTCCACCACATTGCAACCGGGCAACGAAAGCTGGCGATGTACCACCGGTGCTTCGAGGCGCTGCGGCCAAAAGGCGCGCTGGTGATTGCCGACTGCTGCCTGGCCTCAACCGAGCGCCTGCGCAAGGCGCACAAGGCGATGTGGCTGCAACATCTGCAAAAGACCTACACCCGGAAGAAGTCGGAGGCGTTCCTGCGCGCGTGGGCGCGGGAGGACGTCTACTTCACGCTCGATCGCGAGACCGAGCTGCTGCAAAAAGCGGGATTCGAAGTGGATGTGGTGTGGCGCCGCGACAG
>JANOZI010000561.1:0-6047 GCA_031429375.1 Acidobacteriota bacterium
GACCTGAGCCGGCCTTCGAAGACGATCATGCTCGAAGGCCGGCACCAGCGAACTCATGTCTTCTCGGTGTCTCTGCGTCTCTGTGGCCCGTACGTGATCCCGACTAGGTTTTACTTAGACCCCTTCACCAACTGTCGCAGCACGTACGGCAGAATGCCGCCGTGTGAGAACGCCGTGAGCTCTTCCGGCGTGTCGATGCGGACCAGCGCCGTGAAGGTCTTGACCGAGCCGTCTTCGGCGGTCGCCATCACGGTGATTTCCGCGCGCGGCTTGAGCGCCGCGCCGGCGCCGGCAAAGGCGAAGACCTCGCGGCCAGTCAGGCCGAACGACACCGCGCCCTGGCCGTCCATGAACTGCAGCGGCAGCACGCCCATGTTCACGAGGTTGCTGCGGTGAATGCGCTCGTAACTCTCCGCCACCACCGCCTTCACGCCGAGCAGCATCGTGCCTTTGGCCGCCCAGTCGCGCGACGAGCCGGAGCCGTACTCCTTGCCGGCGATCACCACCAGCGGGACGCCGGCGGCCTGATAGCGCATCGCCGCGTCGTAGATCGGCATCACGTCGCCCCCGGGCAGGTATGCCGTCACGCCGCCCTCGACACCGGGGACCATCAGGTTCTTGATCCGCGTGTTGGCAAACGTCCCGCGCATCATGACTTCATGGTTGCCGCGCCGCGCGCCGTACGAGTTGAAGTCCTTTGGCTCGACGCCGTGTTCGATCAAGTACTTCCCGGCCGGGCTGGCGGCCTTGATGCCGCCGGCCGGCGAGATGTGATCGGTCGTAATGCTGTCGCCGAGCAGCGCGAGCGCACGCGCGCCGCGAATGTCGGACGGCGGCGCCGGCGTCATCGACAGGTTTTCGAGGAACGGCGGCTTGCGGATGTAGGTGGACGTGTCGTCCCACGCGAAGCGATCGCCAACAGGCACGGGCAACGTCTGCCACCGCTGGTCGCCGTCAAATACGCTCGCATATTGCTTGCGGTACGCCTCCGACGTCACCGCATGCAGCATCGTCGCCTGAATTTCTTCCTGCGTCGGCCAGACGTCTTTCAGGTAGACGGACTTGCCATTCGTGCCAATGCCGAGCGGCTCGGTCGTGAGGTCGATCGTCATCGACCCCGCCAGTGCATAAGCCACCACGAGCGGCGGCGACGCCAGGTAATTGGCACGCACTTCCTGCTGGATGCGCCCTTCGAAATTGCGATTGCCGCTGAGCACCGACGCGACCACCAAACCTCGCTCCGCGATTTCCGTCGAGACCTCTTCGGGCAGCGGGCCGCTGTTGCCGATGCAGGTGGTGCAGCCGTAGCCCACCAGGTTGAAGCCGATCTGATCGAGATAGGTGTCGAGCCCGGCCTTCTTGAGGTAATCGGTCACCACCTTCGACCCTGGCGCGAGGCTGGTCTTGACCCACGGCTTGCGCGTCAACCCGAGCTCGACCGCCTTCTTGGCGACGAGACCCGCGCCGATCATCACGCTGGGGTTCGACGTGTTGGTGCAGCTGGTGATGGCGGCGATCACGACGGAGCCATGCTCGAGTTGCGTGGCCGTCGCCACGGCGGTTCCGCCCCCGGACGCGGGGACCTTAACGCCCTTCTTGAGATCCGCGAGCGCGCCGGCGAACGAGGCCTTGGCCCTGGTCAACGGCACGCGGTCCTGCGGGCGCCGCGGTCCTGCGAGGCTGGGCTCCACGCTGCCGAGATCGAGCTCCACCGTCTCGGTATAGGTGGCGTCGGGCGACTGGGCCGTCCGGAATAGCCCCTGCGCCTTGGCGTATGCCTCGACGAGCGCGACCTGCTTTTCGTCGCGCCCCGTGAGGCGCAGGTACTCGAGCGTCATGTCGTCGATCGGGAACATCGCGACAGTGGCGCCGTACTCGGGACACATGTTGCCGAGCGTGACGCGGTCGGCGATGGTAAGGTGCGCCAGCCCCGGTCCAAAAAATTCGACGAACTTCCCGACCACGCCTTGCTTGCGGAGCGCTTCGGTGATCGTCAGCACCAGGTCGGTCGCGGTCGCGCCTTCGGGCAGCTTGCCCGTCAGGCGATAGCCCAGTACCGGCGGGATCAACATCGAGCTCGGCTGGCCGAGCATCGCCGCTTCGGCCTCGATGCCGCCGACACCCCATCCGACGACGCCAAGGCCGTTGACCATGGTGGTGTGCGAGTCGGTGCCGAACACCGTATCGGGATAGGCGACCGCCGTGCCGCCGATCTCCTCGCGGCAGACGACCCGGGCGAGATACTCGATGTTGACCTGGTGCACGATGCCGGTCTCGGGCGGCACCACGCGAAAATTGCGGAACCCGGTCTGGCCCCAGCGCAGGAACACATAGCGCTCGCGATTGCGGTGGTACTCGAGGCTCGCGTTCAGCTCCAGCGCGTTGCTGGTGCCGAAGTGATCGACCTGCACCGAGTGATCGATCACGAGCTCCACCGGCTGAAGCGGGTTGACCTTTTGCGGATCGCCGCCGAGCGCGACGATGCCGTCGCGCATCGCGGCCAGGTCGACGACGCAGGGCACGCCGGTGAAATCCTGCAGCAGGACGCGGGCCGGCATGAACGACATTTCCTTCTCGCCGATCGTCTTCGGATGCCACGAGGCCAATGCCTTGATGTCGGCGGCCTTCACAAAGCCGTTGTCTTCACGACGCAGCAGGTTCTCGAGCAGGATCTTGAGCGAGTACGGCAGCCTCGCCACGCCGGGGAACGCCGCTTCGAGCGCGGGCAGGCTGTAGATGCTGACGGTGTCGTGGCCGATGGATAAGGACGTCCGGGTCTTGAAACTATCGAGGCTTGGCATGGTGACGCTAACGCTCCTGACTACGTGATCCTCCAAGTCTATCAAGATACGCGCGCACGACCACGCCCGGGTCCTGCTTCCCTTCGTCAACGGCGCGGTTCATCTTGCGCATTTCAGCGGCGGGGATCCGGCCCTCGAGGGCACGCAGCGCCGCCGCCACCTGCGGGTACTTCAGCAGCAGCGCCGCGCGCGCGACCGGCGCCGCGTCGTACACCGGAAAGTACCGCCGGTCGTCGTCCAGCACGACGAGGCCGAGCGCGTCGATCAGGCCGCTGGTGGCGTCGCCCGCCGTGACGTCGATCTCACCTGCGGCAACGGCGCGGTAGATCAAGTTGAGATCCATCACCCGCGGTGCTTCAGCGAACTGCAGCCCGTAAGCGTTGGTCAGGCCCTTGAATCCGTCAGGCCGTTCCAGGAACTCGTAGCCAAACCCTGCTTTCCACGGCCGGCCCGCCTTGACCACCGACTTCGAGGTGGTGCGGATGCGGTTGGCGAGATCGCTCACGGTCTTCAGCCCGTGCTGCTCGGCGTCAGCGCCGCGGACCAGGATCGCGAACGTGTTGTTGAACCCCAGGCGCGGCAACAGCGTCAGCCCGAGAGTTGCGTAGCGCTCGCGCACCCGCGCAAAGACCGCGGACGAATCGGTTGACGTGGGCTCGTTGAAAATCGCGGTCAGCGCCGTGCCGGTGTATTCGACATACACGTCGATGCCCTCGCTGAGGAGCGCTTCGTGCGCGATCGCCGTGCCGCCAAGGTTCAAGCGCCGGTCGACCGCGAGGCGGGTCTGCCGCTCGATCGTCTGCGCCAGCAGTTCGCCCAGCACAACCTGCTCGGTGAAGTTCTTCGACCCGACGACGATGTCCGCGCGCGGCGCCGAGGCGGTGCCCCACCAGGCCCCGGCAAGCACGATCAGGACGAGCGCCGCCAGCACGGCCGCGCCCCGCCGCGATCGGCGGCGGGGATCGGCGAGCCGTGCCGCCGCGGCCAGGGCGCCGTCGGCCAGTAGTGCGAGTAACGCGGCAGGCAAAGCACCCGCGAAGATCACCGTGCGATCCACCATCGCGAGCCCGCGGAAAATGTAATCGCCCAGGCCTCCGGCACCGATCGCCGACGCGATGGTCGCGGTGCCGACACCGATCACGACGGCAACCCGCAAACCCGAGACGATCGCCGGCAGCGCCAGCGGCCATTCGACCTGGCGCAGCACCTGCCGCGGCGTCAGGCCCATCGCCACGGCGCACTCGACAACGGCCGCGGGAACGCCTTGAATTCCCGTGATGGTGCCCCTCAGGATCGGCAGCACGGCATACACGGTCAACGCGACGAGCGCCGTGCGCGTGCCAATCCCACCGAGCAGCGGCAGCGGGATGAGAAACCCGAACAGCGCCAGGCTCGGAATGGTCTGCGCCAGGTTGACGAGCGCGACGATCGGCTTGGCGATCGCGGGCCGTCGCGCGGCGATGATGCCCAGCGGGATGCCGATGGCCGCCGCGATCGCGGTCGACACGGCCACCAGCACGATGTGCTCACCGATCCGCGTCGCCATTTCCTCGCGGTGAGACGCGATGAACGCCAGCAGCTCGCTCATCGTTGATCCGTTGTCCCGAACAGCGAGCGCACGCGAGGATCGGCCGACGCCCGCATGCGGTCCGGCGTATCAATTGCGATCACGCGGCCCTCTTCCAGCACCGCGATCCGATCCGCCAGCGCCGACGCTTCGGCGATGTCGTGCGTGACAATCAGAACGGTGCGATGCAGCGACCGTTGCACCGTCCGGAACTCGGCGTGCAGCTCACGCTTGGTGATGACGTCGAGCGCGCCGAACGGCTCGTCCATCAGCACCACCGCCGGATCCGCGGCCAGGGCGCGGGCCAGTCCGACGCGCTGTCGCTGGCCGCCGGACAGTTGATCGGGCCAGCGCTGCCGGAACTCCGCGGGATCGAGCCCGACCATCGCCAGCAGCTCGTTGACGCGCGCCTGCACGCGCGGTTCGGGCCAGTCGAGCAGCCGCGGCACGGTGGCAATGTTGTCGGCAACGGTCACGTGCGGAAACAACCCGACGTCCTGGATCACGTATCCAGTGCGGCGGCGCAGCGCGATCGGATCCCACTCGCGCGTATCGCGGCCGTCAACCTCGACATGCCCGCTATCCGCATCGAGCAGGCGGTTGACGAGCCGCAGCAGTGTGGTCTTGCCGGAGCCGCTGCGCCCGACCAGGGCGAGCGTTTCGCCGGCGGCGATCGACAGCGAGACGTCGTGCAGCACACCGCGTCCGCCTCGACTCGCACTGACGTCCGTGAACTGGACGGCCGGCATGGTCATGGTGGTACCGCTAGAACTCGAAGAACACGAAGCCCGACAAAGTGGGAAAGCGCCTGGTTCGATTCTCGAAATCGATGCCGTCCTTCCGCCACGTCGCCCGCGCGTCGGCGCGAAGGCCGAGCGAGTGTTTCACGCCGTCGCCGCCGCGCAGCCAATAGCGAAGGCCACCGCCCGCGTAATAGATCTGGCCCTGCTCGACCAGCGTGCGGTCCTGATGCAGCTGGCGCAGATAACCGAACCCGCCAGCCACGAACGGCCGCATCCGGCGCCCCAAGCGAAACGGCAACTGCCACACCGCCCCCGCGTCGAACACGAACTGCTGAAGCTCTTCGCCGTCGAGCGACTGCGATGCCGCTTCGGGATCGGCGCTGATCTCAGTGCTGACCTTCGGCCGCGCAAACGCGCCGCCCACTTCCACGGCCAGGTCCCTGGTGAACGTGAACCCGACGCGCCCTTCAACACCGGCGATCGAGTCCACGGTCGATGCCGACGAAAACAGCGTGAAGGGCGGCGGAGTGGCGCCCACCGCACTCGACCTCAGTATCGCGTTGCGACTGCCGATCGGATAACTCCCCGACCAGGTGACTCCCGCAATCAGGGTCGCACGATGCGCGCGAAGCGATGGCTGTTCTGAACCTTGCGCGCTCGCCGTGGCCGCGAGCATCGGCACCATTAAGCACCCTAAGCACGCGAGGCACCCGAGCACCGTACGCACTCTAGGCACCATACGCACTGTACGCACCGTCACTTCGCGGCGACCCTGATTTCAATGGAGCTCGATGAACCGCCTTTTGGCGCGACGACCATTCGAGGCGCGTACGTCACGCGGAAGTCAGTGTCGATCGCGGTCGAAAAGAAACTGTCAACCTCCGCATCGTCCAGCGGCTCGATGCGCAGGACATACGGACCCGGCGACAGCCGGAC
>JANOZI010000562.1:0-3692 GCA_031429375.1 Acidobacteriota bacterium
GGCACGGCGTCGCGCAAGCTGCCGGCGGAACAGGGTGGCTACACGGTGGGCGTGCTGGTGCAGTGCAACTACGGATCGCGGCGCGACCTGCGCATCGCGGGCGTTCCGGTCGGCGAGGAGATTGCCGACCTGACGGGATGCGTCGCCAACAGCAATCCGCTTCCGCCGAATTCACGCCGCCGCTGCGACGAGTCGCGGCCGCCCGCCGCGGACGACGAACGGGACCAGGGCTCGATCATCGTCGTCGTCGCGACTGACGCACCCCTGTTGCCGCATCAACTGAAGCGCATCGCCACGCGCGTGTCGGTCGGCGTCGGGCGCCAGGGCGGGTTTGGCGGCAACAGCTCCGGCGATATCTTCATCGCCTTCTCCACCGCCAACGCGCGGGCGTGGTTCGACGACCAGCCGGTGAAAGACGTGAAGATGCTGCCGAACGATCGCATCACGCCGCTGTTCCAGGCGACCGCGCAAGCGACGGAGGCCGCGATCACCAACGCTCTGCTCGCGGCCGAGACGACAACCGGTGCCAACGACCTGCGAATCTACGCGATGCCGGTGGATCGCATGCTGGCCGCGATGAAGAAATACGGCCGGCTGCCGTAGCGTGGAACGAAGTGCTGCCGCGCTGCCGTGGTCGGTTAGGCGCCCACCTTCACTACTTGCCCAGCGGCTACGCTGTTCAACGCCGTGAGCACGTCAGCGACGAGCGATCGAAGATCAGAGTACCTGTTGCCTTGGGACACCATGACAACAACCGCAATATTGAACCGGGCGAGGTCTTGCTGAAACGAGAGGTTGCGGTCGACGGTGAGGAAGACGTCGAATTCGCCTTCAGCCAAGCGTAGAAGTTCACCGTTTTGCTTGCTGGCCCAGCCCATCTCCGGAACGGTGCGGGCGTCGTGCCCGACCAGGTCTCGCTTTAGGCGTGCAGAAAGGCACTCGTCAAGCAGTATGCGCACGAGCGAGAAGAGCGTCCTTGGCTTGTTCGAGAGCCGCAACTGCCTGTTCGCGGCTAACCGTCGGGAAATCTTCCAGAAACTCCGAAAGAGGATCGCCAGCTTCGAGGTAATCGAGGAGCGTTTGGAACGGCACCCGGGTGCCCACGAACACAGGTGTGCCACCCATGATTCCGGGATGACGGTGGATGGCGGGTGGCGTTGCGTTTGCCATGACTGATTCCGCTTAGGATACGCCGTTTCCTGCGGTGCTCCTAGGCCCAGGCTTGCTGGGGGCTGAGACGGAACACCATGGAATCATCGGCCTGACGACCCGCCGCCCTACTGGGTCTCTTGCAGGATCTCCGTGATCGCTTGTCGCTTCTCGGATGTGAGCTGCGCGTATTTTGTGTCGCTGATCTCGCCCGCCAGTATCTTGCGCACGCGGTCGAGGGCCATTTGTTTCACATCGGCGGGCAACGCCTGGAATGCCTGCGAGTAGATCATGTAGCTCAGTGGATACTTCATCAGGCGCGTGTTCAGATCGAACTCGCGCAGCGATCGCCCCTTCGAATCACGCGGGCCCTGCGACTGGAACTTCTCCGTGAAACCCGACGATCCCTCGATGCCCCCACTCGGAATCGGCGCTTCGTCCACGAACAGCAGGTAATCCACCAGCGTCTCCACGGCTTCGGCGACGCGCAGTGGCTGATTAAGCCGCGCTTCCCAGTTGGCGCGCGTGATCAGGTTGGCGGCGTGCGCCTGGTGCTCGAGCACCATCAGCGCCACGATGTCGCTGTAGGGTGTCGGGTAACTGGTCAGATCGATCTGGCCCGCCATCGAGACGCGGGCCGGCGGCGGCATGGATACCGGCTTCGGCATGAACAGCGGCAAGTTGCCCATGTGCCGCGCGGGCACGCGCTTGCCGGTGACGTACCAGCCGCCCCACCGCTCGGCGATCGGCCGGTAGTGATCCACGAAGAACCCGTTGGCGTAATCGTCCTTGGTCTTGCGCGGGAACGTACTGAGCACGCTCATGCCGGGTACGCCGAGCGTGTCCCACGACAAATGACAGCGCAGGCATTGCTGCTCGCGCCCGATATTGCGAGCGCCGCCCGCCTGCTGATGAATGACGTAGAACACCGAGCCGAGCCGGGGATCCTGCGCCACGATTTCGAGAATGCCGCCGCCGCGCACGTAGCCGACCGAGACGTTGTCGTTGAAATAGATCGCGCGCGGGTTATCCGGGAAGATCTTCTCCGCCTGCTGGCTGGTCTGCGTATACACCAGCACCTGCGACTCAATCGGCACGCGCAGCAGATCGAGGACGGATTTCAGGTAGCCGCTCGGCGCGTCGAACGTCAGCGTGGCGGAGCCATCGGCGAGCTTGCGATTCAGCTCGTCGACGACGGTGTTCGGGTCGGTGGTGCTGTAGCGGATGGCGGGGTGATTGTAGGATTCGACGAACGCGCCGGTGCGTTGGGCGAACGCAACCGAAACACTTGCGCCATAGAGCGCCGCGGCGATAACGAAAAGACTCGTAATTCGCATGTCGGAACAGGCGGGTCTAAAGACCCGCCTCTACTTGCCAGCAGGCATGTCGAGCAGGCGGGTCTGAAGACCCGCCTCTACTTGCCACCGAACCAGCTGGGGATCGGCATATCCGCCATCGTCCGCAGCCCCGGCGCGACGCGCAGGATCTTCGGAATCGAGTTCACCGTGATCGACGCGGTGGCAATGTCGCCGTGCAACCCGCCCGTGATCTTCGAGTTGATGTTGGGATTGCCCTCGACCGTGACGGCGTCGTACGACTCGGGCGCGCCCAGGTACGCTTCCATGTGGAGCGTCACCACCGCCTTGCCCTTGCTGTAGCCGATGCCGTCCTGGATGATGCCGCACACGTAGCCGGGGTCGACCGCGAGCAGCTCGCTTTCAACCGCCTTGTCGGCGATCTTCGGCTGGATCTCGTCGGTGACCTTGTCGAGCTTCCAGCCCATGGCATCCGCGATCATCGTCACGCTCTCGGCCAGCCCGACGTGGCGGACGCTGCCGTCTTTCACCTTCTGCGCGAACTGTTCCTTGGTAAGGCCGGCGCCGATCTTCTGCTGGAACGGCAGCCGGCGGGTGCGCGCGTCCTGGATGCGATCGACGCGGATGCTGTCGACGCGCTCGCAAATGCCGGTGAGCGTGATCGGCAGCGCGTCCATCGCGAAGCCGGGGTTGACGCCCGTGCCGACGACGGCGACCTTCGCTTTCTTAGCGAGGGCGTCGATCTTCTTCGCCAGCGCGCGGTTCTTGCCGACCGGATACGACAGCTCCTCGGTGGTCGAGACGATCGCGACCTTCTTCGAGAGCACCGTCTGGATCTGCGGCATCACCTGCTTGAGCGACGAGCTCGTACAGATCACGGCAACGTCGGGCTTGCCGGCCTTGATCGCGCCGATCGCGTCGTTGGTGACGCGCACCTTCAGTTTTTTCTCGAGGCCGATGACCTCGCCGAGATCGCGGCCGATCTTGTTGCGGTCGATGTCGACCGCGCCGACGATCTGGAATCCCTTGCGTGACGCCACCTGGCGTGCCACGGCCGCGCCGATCGGGCCAAGCCCATAGAACAACACTCGAATCGCCATAAGAGCCTTGGATTATATAGTGCCTTCGCCCCGGCACCCCGTAAAGGGGTGCCCTACGATCGTTTCGCCCCGGCACCCCATAAAGGGGTGCCCTACGATCGCTTCGCCCCGGCACCCCATAAAGGGG
>JANOZI010000563.1:0-11424 GCA_031429375.1 Acidobacteriota bacterium
GAACGCGGCGTCGGCAACCGACCGCGCCATCGGTCCTTTCACCGTCACCCCGACCAGCGGCAGCTGGGTCGGCGCAATCGGCACCAGGCCGACCGTTGGCCGCAGCGCCACGATGTTGTTGAAGTTGGCGGGGTTGCGGAGTGAACCGCCGAGGTCGCCGCCATCCGCCAGCGGCAGCATGCCCGACGCGAGCGCCGCCCCGGCCCCGCCGCTGGAGCCGCCCGCGCTCTTCGTCCGATCGTAGGGATTGAGCGTGGTGCCGTAGACCTTGTTGTAGGTGTGCGAGCCCATGCCGAACTCCGGCACGTTGGTCTTGCCGATCGGAATGGCGCCGGCGCGCCGCAGGCGCTCGACGATCACGCTGTCTTCCGCCGGCCTCACGTCCTTGAAGATCGGCGAGCCCTTCGTGCACGTGAACCCGACGGCGGCTTCCAGGTCCTTGAAGGCAATCGGCAATCCATGCAGCGGACCGCACGGCTCTTTGCGACCGAGCCGGCGATCGGCCGCGTCGGCCAGGGCCAGGCACGCCTCGTCATCGAGCCGCGCCACGATCGCGTTGAGCCGCGGATTGCAGCGGTGGATCTGCGACAGAAAGGCGGTCATGACCTCGCGCGCCGACACCCGGCGCGAGCGGATCTGCGCGGCGAGCTCGCGCGCGCTGCTGAAGCAGAGCGCGCCGTCGGTCACATCCATTTCGCCTTCTTGAAGCGATAGACGAGGTAGATGTCGATCAACACCATCGTCGCCACTGCCGCCGGGTAACCGAACCGCCACTGGAGCTCCGGCATGTTGTTGAAGTTCATCCCGTACACCCCCGCCACCATCGTCGGCACCGCGACGAGGGCGGCGTAGGCAGCGAGCCGCTTGGTGACCTCGTTGTCCTGGAGCGTGATCAGCGAGAGGTTCACCGAGATGGCCGTCGCCACCATGTCGCGCAGGTTGTCGATGCCCTGCTTCAGCCGCAGCAGGTGATCCGAAACGTCGCGGAAATAATCCTGCAGGCCGGAGCAAATCGGCGGCACGCGGCCGCCGTACAGCTTGCCTGCCACCTCGATCAGCGGCACCGTGGCGTGGTCGAGCGTCATCAGCTTGCGCTTGAGCGAATAGAGCGCCTCGATCTGCGCGCGCGTGGTCTGCCCGGCGAAGATGCGGCTCTCGACCTCTTCGATCTCTTCGGTCAGCGCGTCGAGCATCGGGAAATAGCGATCGACCACCGTGTCCATCAGCGCATACAGCACGTAGGCCGGCCCGTGCTGCAACAGTTCCGGCTCCTGCTCGCAGCGGCGGCGCACCTCGGCGAACCCGAGCTGGGCGTCGCGCCGCGCCGAGATGACGTACTGCGGACCGACGAACACCGCCACTTCGCCGGTCTGCAGGTCCGCGCCCTGGGACTCGATGAGGTGCATCACGATGAAGAGCGACGTGCCGTACTCGTCCATCTTCGGCCGCTGGTGGCCTTTTTGCGCGTCTTCAATCGCGAGCTCGTGGAGGCCGAATTCGTCTTGCAGCGCGGCCAGTTCCGAGGCCTCGGCGTCTTTCAGCGCGACCCAGACGAAACACTCGGGCCGACCGAGGTGCGCACGGATCTCACCGATCGGGATGTCGGACAGCTTCGCGCCGCGCTGATAGGCAACACAGTTAACAAGCATCGCGCGGTTATTTGGTGCCCTTGGATTCGTACATCGCCGCGTCGGCCGCTTTCAACGCCGTTTCCGGCTGGCCGCCCGCCGGAAGCTCGGACATGCCGACCGAGAAGCCGCACACCATTCCTTCCCATGGATCGCGCGTCAGCCGCGTTTTCAGATCGTCAATTCGCGCCAGGGCCGCCGTGCCATCGAGGCCCTGCGCGACGACGAGGAACTCATCGCCGCCGTAGCGGATGACGTAATCGTCCGGCCTGAACGAATCGCGCAACGCACCCGCGAACGCGCGCAGGCAGTGGTCGCCGGCGAGGTGGCCGTGCCGATCGTTGATCTTCTTGAACCCGTCGAGATCGAAGAACAGCAGCATCGCGCCCTCCGGCTGCACCGCGCGGAACACTTCGGGTAAGGCACGCCGGTTGGCCAGCGTGGTCAGCGGGTCCTTGTCGGCCAGCCGCCGCAAATCCTCGTGCGCCGTCACCAGCTCGGTGTTGGACTTCGAGAGCTCACGCTGCGCCCGCTCGGCGACCGCGAGCACACAACCGAGCACCACCAGCCATTCGGCGCCGGTGTCGAACGACGAGCTCACCGAGAGAAACGACGCTGCGGGGGCACGCCACGGCGCCATCACTGAGTCGGCCGGGAGAATCTGCAGCAGGTACGCCGCGCCCTCGACAAGCCCGAGCAAGCCGCGAATCGACAAGCCGGCGGCCAGCCAGACGAGCTCGTTGGTTTCCGAGCGGAAGAAGACGATTGCGAACGAGACCAGCACGAGCCCCACGACCGTGCTTTGCACGACGCCGATCGAGTTGATGCCCGACAACAGCACGGCCGCCGCCACGCCGTACCCGATCACAACGAGGGCGAGCGTTTTTGTGCTGAGCAGTCTCGCGCCCGGCCGCATCATCGTCCAGCCGCCCTGAATCAGCAGCAGCAGGAACGTCAGCTTCGAGGCCATGTAGGCGGCACGCACCGCCGGCAGGACCGACGCCGGCTGGAAGTACCAGTACATCAGCGTGACGCTCAGCGCCACGAGATTGGCCAGCCACGCGAGCGTCCACCACCGCAGCTCCGCCCGCGGATTGAAGCGGGCAAGCAGCGCGAAGAACGCGGCGATCATCGCCAGCGACGTCACCTGCACCGCGGAGCTCCACTGCCACAGGAGCAATTGCTGTTGTTGATCCATGTTCACTGTCGAACTACAGGAAGAATAACGAATAACCAATTACGAATAACGAATTGCGAATGACTAAATAGAAGCTCCTTTGGTTATTGGTAATTGGTCATTGTTTATTCCTCAAGACTAACGCCCGTACGACGGAATGTAAGTCACCGGCTTGTCGCTCGTGAAGGCCGGCTTGAAGAGATCGGTCCGCGCAAAACCGTCCATGTCCCTTCCCACCGGCAATCCCAGGAAATATAGCAGCGTCGGCGCGACGTCGACGACCGATGCGCGCGCGGCTTCGGCCAGCGGCCGCGGCGCGACCGGCGGACCGAACGCCAGCACGAATCCGTCGGGCGCGCGCTCGTGGGTGCCGCTGATCTGCGGATTGCCCGCGATCCGCTCCAACACGCGCTTGCCGGGGCTGAGCGGCTCCATTCCAAAGGCCGAAACGACGAGCAGCAAGTCGTTCGGGCCGAGCCGTTCCATCTCCCGGCCCACGAGCATATCGACAAACCCGTAGTACTGATCGAGCACCCTGCCGAATTTTTCGCGCTCGTCTTCGGACACGTCGCCGAACGCCGACGGGTCGGCGAAGCGTAAAAACAGGTGGCCAACGGCGTCGATGCCCGGAAAACGCGCCGCCAGGAAACTCGGCGCCCTGGTCGCGAAGGCATTCAGCAGTTGCAAATGCACGCGATCGGCCACCACTTGCGTGCTGTCGCGGCGCGTATCGTAATCATTGACCGGCTGGGGCGCCCCCATCGTTGAGACAAGTGCGACCGGGTCGGGCTCGGGCGCCGTCATCAGGGCGGCCCGGGCGTCGGCGAGCAATTCCGGCGGCGACACCGCCACGGGTCCCTCGAAGCTCATCTCCGTTTCCGACAAGCGATGGAACGCTTCGCTGACGAGAAAGCCGTTGATGGCCGAGGCCGGATGCGTCAGCGGCCAGCCGATCACACCGACCGGCACGTTGTGGTCGCTGAGGATTCTCCAGATCGGCTTGGCCGCGAGGTCGCTGGCGGTTTGCGGCTGCTCGGTGAGAAAGCCGACGCTCGCCAGCACCTGTGCAAAGCAGTAGTCGGGCAGCAGCTGAATGGCGGCGCCGCCGAGCACGCGGTAGACGACCGCGGATCGAATGCCGTTGGACATCGGCAAGCGCCCGGTTGCGATCGCGCTCCACGCCGGCTCGGCCTGGGTGGGCCGCAGCGTCGCCATGTGCAACACGGCGCCTTGATCGAAGATGCGGCCGAAGTTCGGCAACCGGCCGGCGGCCACCGCCGGCGAGATCACGTCCAGCGTGGCGCCGTCCAGCATCAGCATGGTCACGTGCGCATCCGCCCGCGCCGCCACGTCGGCCGGCGCCGCAATCGCACGCTCCGGCAACGGCGGCGGCTGGCCGGGACCGCGCGCGGCGATCGGCCCGACGACCGACAGCACCATCGCCGTCACCAGGATCGATGCGCTGGTGCGCCCGCCCCGCCTGCCGAGGTGCGCGAGTCCGATGAGAAGAAAAATCACCGCCGCCACCGAGATGATGGTGGCGCCGACCACCATGCGGTCGCGCGTCGCCGCGTCGAGCACCGGGCCAAAGCCGCGCAGGTTGAGCCACATGATCGTCGCGCCGGCGCCCGCGGCGATGGTGCAGAGCCACGACAGCAGCCGCACGCTCAGCCATCCCGGCGACAACACCTCGACCTCGAGGATCTGCTTGATCACGATTAACGCGTAAAAACCGACGGTGAGGTTGGCGCCGTAGGCGAGGCCGAGCACCACTGCAAGAGGCGCGAGCGCGGCGGGGTCGATCGGGAACGATGGATTGAGCTGCAGGACCAACGCGATCAAATAACCGGAGGCCAGGCCCCCGGCGATCATCGCGTTCGAGAGCATCCGCAGATATCGCATTTACAGTTAAGAGTTTCCAGTCAACAGTTTCCAATTGTTCACTGGCAACTGGCAACTGAGACGGGTCATTGTACCCGGGCTTGCTATACTCGATCGATGCCGCCGGTCGACGTCGACGCGACAGTGATCGCCAACGCGCGACTGTCGCGCGAGTATTCGGTCTTGAGCCTGGCCGCTCCCGAAGTGGGCGCGCGCACGCAGCCCGGGCAATTCGTCATGGTGAAGCCGGCCGGCGCCTGCGATCCGCTGTTGCGGCGTCCGTTTTCCGTCTTCGAGGTGCTGCGCGACGCCCGCGGCACGATCACCGGCGTCAGCATTCTCAACAAGCGCGCCGGGCGGAGCACCAGGAAGCTGTACGACCTCGAGGCCGGCGACACCGTGTCGTGCCTCGGCCCGCTCGGGCAGCCGTTCAAGGCGGTCGCCGCACCGATGCAGGCCTGGATGGTGGCCGGCGGCGTCGGGCTCGCGCCGTTTGCGACGCTCGCCGAAGCCCTGTCCGCGTCGAAGACACCGACAACGTTGTTTTACGGCGCCCGCACCGGCGACGAGTTGTTCTACCTGGAATTCTTCGAGCGCCTCGGCATCACGCTGGTGCTCGCCACCGAAGACGGCGGCCGCGGCGTGAAAGGCCGGGTCACGGTGCCGCTCGAGCAGGCGTTGAAAACGGTGGGCGCAGCGGGTGCGATGGTCTACGCCTGCGGGCCCGAGCCGATGCTCGAAGCGGTCGCGAAGCTCGCAGCCAGGTACCACCAGCCCTCGCAGGTGTCCGTCGAGCGCGTCATGGGCTGCGGCCTGGGCGGATGTTACAGCTGCGTCGTGCCGGTCAAGCACGGCCACGAAGAAGCGAATCTCGTCCGATCGTGCATCAGCGGCCCGGTGTTCGACGGCGCGGAACTGGTATGGGACAAGTGACGCCGGACCTTTCGGTTGCGATCGGCTCCCTGACGCTGCCCAACCCGTTGATTGCGGCAAGCGGCTGCTTTGGCTACGGCGTCGAGTACGAGCACGTGGTGGACCTGTCGTTGCTCGGCGGCATCGTGTCCAAAGGGCTCTTCATGAAGGAGCGCCAGGGTCATCCGCCGCCGCGGATCGTCGAAACCCCGGCCGGGATGATCAACGCGATCGGCTTGCAGGGCATCGGCGTGCACCGCTTCGTGAAGGAAAAGCTGCCGGTGCTGCGCGCGCGCGGCGCCCGCACGTTCGTCAACGTGTGCGGCACGACGCTGGACGAGTACGTCGAGGTGTGCAAGGTGCTGTCGCAGGCCGACGGAGTGGCGGCGATCGAGCTCAACATCTCCTGCCCCAACATCAAGGAAGGCGGCATCCAGTTCGGGTGCAGCCTGAACGGCACCTACGACGTGGTGAGCGCCGTCCGCAAGGCGACGCACCTGCCGGTGATCCCGAAGCTCACGCCGAACGTGACCGACGTGGCGTCGTTCGCGCGCGCGTCGGAAGAAGCCGGCGCCGACGCCGTCTCGCTCGTCAACACCTTCCTGGCGATGGCGATCGACGTCGAGACGAGGCGGCCGACGATCAGCAACGTGATGGGCGGGCTGAGCGGCGCCGCGATTCGGCCGATTGCGGTCCGCATGGTGTGGGAGTGCTACCAACTGGTGAAGATTCCAATCATCGGGATGGGCGGCATCACCAACGCGCGCGATGCGATTGAGTTCATGCTCGCCGGCGCCACCGCGGTGCAGATCGGCACGCAGAATTTTGTCGACCCCTTCGTCTGGACCAAGGTGCTCGACGGTCTGAAGGACTACATGGCGCGCCACAACGTCGCGCGCATCTCTGATCTGATCGGCGCCTTTGATCCGACCCCGGTTGGTGGGGACAAACCTTTAGGTTTGTCCGCGAAGCACGCATGAACCCGATTCTCGTGGCCCTGGATGTCGACTCGGCCGGGAAGGCGATCGCGCTGGCCGATGCGCTGCGCGGCGCGGTCGGCGGCTTCAAGATCGGCAAGCAGTTGTTCACCGCGGCGGGGCCGGCCATGGTCCGTGAGCTCGCCGGCCGCGGCGATCGGGTGTTTCTCGACCTGAAATTCCACGACATTCCCAACACCGTGGCCGGCGCCGTGCAATCGGCGGTGGCGACCGGCGTGTGGATGGTCAACGTCCACGCCTCCGGCGGCAGCGCCATGATGAGGGCGGCAGCGGACGCGGCGCGCCAGGCCGCAGAGGCGTCGGGCCGCGCCAGGCCGCTCGTGATCGGCGTGACGGTGCTCACCAGCATGACCGACGAAGCCCTCGCTGAAGTCGGCGTCTCGCGGCCGATGCTCGAGCAGGTCGTGCACCTGGCCCGATTGGCACAAGCGTCCGGACTCGACGGAGTAGTGGCCTCGCCGCAGGAGACCCCGGCGATCCGCCAGGCCTGCGGTCCGGATTTTCAGATTGTCACGCCGGGAATTCGCCCGCTTCGACTCGGGCAGGCTGCCGATCAGCAGGGGAAAGACGACCAGGCCAGGACGTTGACGCCGGCCGAAGCGATGTCGGCCGGCGCGTCATACCTGGTGATCGGGCGCCCCATCACGGGTGCGCCCAATCCTCGCGAGGCGGCACAAACTATCGCCGCTACTTTGCCGTAATCACAAAATTGCCGCGGCGGTTCTGCTGCCAGCAGCTCTCGTTCGACTCGGTGCAGAACGGCGCCTCTTTGCCCTTGCTGACCACCACGACGCGATCGCCGGGCACGCCGAGCTCCGCAAGATAGGCCTTTACCGCGGCGCCCCGGCGCTCACCCAGCGCAAGGTTGTATTCCGCGGTGCCGCGCTCGTCGCAATGCCCTTCGACCGTGAAACGCACGCTTGTCCAGCGCTTGAGGTAGGTCGCGTTGGTTGTAAGCGCCGATCGAGCGTCGTCGCGAATCGCGGCCGAGTCGAGGTCGAAGAACACGTGCGAGAGCACTCGCTCGTTGTTGAGATCCGTGGCCGACTTGCGGGCGAAGATCTCGTCTTCCGTCAGGGCGCGCGGCGGCGCGGGTGCCGCGGGCGGAGGAGGCGGTGGTGCGGGCGGTGGCGGCGGCGTCGCGGGCGCGGTCGCCACGGGCGGCGGCGGCGGCGCGACGGCAGCGGCCTTCTTGGTACAGGCTGCGGCACCGAGCCCCAGTGCCAGGCAAAGTGATGCGATTCCAGCTGTCTTTCTCAACACACTCGTTGTCATTCGCACTCCTACATCGTCACAGGGTCAGTTGCCGCAGATTATCGGTTAATTTCCGGTGGTGTCAACGAGCAGATACCCCGACCCCGAATACGCGCAGGCCCAACCGGCGAAAATCCGCCGACCCGTCGCGTTCAGCGGGCACGAAGCTCTTATCGGTCTCAATTGTCAAAACTCCACCCGCCGCGGCCAGGGCGTCGGCCGGAACGTCGAAGGACAGGTCCTGGGAGTTCCCAACCGTCAAGACCGCGATTTCCCGGGTGCCCGCCCGCATGCGCACGGTCGCCGGCCCGCCGTAATACCTCACTGGCGATTCAACCGACAGGGTCACGCGCGCCGCGCCCGGCGGGCCCGCAATTCGCAGCGTGGCCCGTTCGCTGCTCCATCGCCACACGCCGAGGGTCGGGTTGTATTCGGCTTCCTGCCAGCCGGTGTCGTACCCCCACATCAAAGTCTGGGGGTTCTGGAGGTCGAACTGTTCGATCGCGGTTGGAATCACCGCAGTGCCCGACACCGCTGACGATTGAAGGGTAAGTCGGGCAAGCGGACCGTCGCCCTTCAAGCGGCCTTCAGGAACGTCGAACACCTGCAGGAAAAACCCCGGCGGTACGTCCCACTGCTGTAACGGCACGTCGTCTATCGCCAGCACGAAACGAGCGGCCGGATCGTTGGGCCCGGCGAGATTGCGGCCGCCCACGAGCACGCGCGCGGCGCCGGGACGCCTCCGCACCATCGCGGTGATCGGACCCTGATGCGGCGCCATGCCCATCAGCCGCGACATGCCCGACGTTTCCGGCGTGAGCGACCAGCCTTCCTCGGCAAACCACCCGGGCGCGGGCAGGCGGAGCCAGCGGACGCTCGACGGCCGCATGCCGCCGAAGGCCGGCCGCGCCACGAGCGGCCACTGAAATTCGATCGCATCGCGACGGCTCATCGGATCGATCAGCGCCACGTCGCTGCGCATCGGATCGGCGAGAAACCACACCGTCTCGGTGTGGCCCTCTTTCCAGTACTTGCCAAGCTCGAGCCATTCACGGCGCGGCGGCGAGGGCAACTGCGTCGTGATCGGGACCTCTTCGGCTTCGAGAGGCCGCTTGAAGGTCTGGTGCATCGCCAGGGCGCCGGGCGGCGTGGTACGCGCTTCAGCGGTCATCGCCTCGATCACGCGCACTGTCGGGCTCGGCTCGGCGGCATAGGCGACGAGCACCGGGCTGGCAATCGCCACGGCCCAAATCGAAACCGCAGCGGCCACGATCGGAACGGCGCGCTCCGCGACCAGCGTGACCCCGCGCACCGCGAGGAATGCGACCGCCGGAACGATCGGCAACGCGTAGCGGACGAACGAGGTGTCCTGGAACACGAGATGGAAGAACAAATACGGAACGCAGAGCGCGAGCGTCGCGGCCAGCGCGCGGCGATCGCGCAACAGCAGCTGCACCAGTCCGGCCGCGGCCAGCACCAGCATCACCGCAGCGAGCGCATTCGAGTCCCACGGATGGACGAACGTTCGTAGCAACGCAAACGCCGCGTTGCGGGGCGTCGGATTGAGATAGAGCATCTCCCCCGCCGCAAAATCTTCGCCCGCCTGGGTACCGAGCGCGGCCAGGTACGCCTTGAGGCCTCCGCTCGCGACGAGCAGCGGAATGCCCCACGCCAGGCCCCCGGCGATGAACATGATGCCGCCGCCGATCATCGCTCCGGCGACGCCGCGCCCGACGCGATCGAACAGGACCAGCACCAGGAGCGGCACCGTGAGCCACGCGGTCTGCGAGCGCATGCCGATGCTCAATGCCGCAAGCAGCGCGCCGATCACGATCATCCGGCCCGACGCCGCGGTCGGGCCGGGCGCCAGCCGCCGGTCGCCGTCGGGAGCGGGCGCCTGCCACCAGAACGCCAGCACCAGGCACGCCTGCGCGACGATGGCAAACGCCAGGCCCGGCAGGTCGCTCATCGGCCGTACCGCGAGATACCAGAACAACGGACACGACACGGTCATGGCGGTGGCGGCGAAGGCGCCGAGGTCGAGCGTCGTCCACGGCGTCGAGTCCGCGTCAGCCCGCGTGCTCAAGCACGCGAACACGCCGTAGAGGCCGGCGATCGCGACAAGACCCGCGACCAGCGACAGAATCGAGAGGGCGCGGGCCTCGGTCGCGGAAGGGGCGCTCGTGGTCACCGCGCCGACGATCGCGGTGGCGGTCTTGCCAAGCGCGATGTAGACGGGATAGCCGGGGGGGTGAGGCCGGTGTTCGGCGACGTTGAAATCGCGCACGCCGAGCGCGAAGTTCACCGAGTCGATGTCTTCGAGCGACGCGGCCAGGAACGGCACGTGGGCGAGCGCAAATACCAGCGCCAGTGCCGCGAGCGACCGCCGCGTCGTCACGACACCGGTCGCAGGCGCAGCGCCTCGTTCAGGCTGCCCAGCCGGTAGCCCTGCAAGTCGAGGCTGACGTACTGATAGCCGAGCGCCTTGATCGCCGCGACCAGCTGCGCGTTGACCTCCGGATCGAGCGCGCGGGCCATTTCGCTGCGGGCCACCTCGAGGCGTGCCACGTTGTCGTGGTGGCGCACGCGATAGATGCGGAATCCCAGGTCCCGCATCACCTGTTCGGCCTGTTCGATCTGCCGCAGCGCGCCGTCGGTGACCTCGAGGCCATAGGGAATGCGCGACGACAGGCACGCCGACGCGGGTTCGTCCCAGCTGGCGAGTCCTTCCAGCCGCGACAGCTCCCTGATCTCGTCTTTGGTCAGGCCCGCCTCATCCAGCGGGCTCTTGACCCCGTGCTCGCGCGCCGCCTGCCGTCCGGGGCGGTAATCCCCGCGATCGTCGGCGTTGTTGCCATCGACGATCACCGCCAGGCCGCGCTCACGCGCGACCGCGCTCAGGCGCCCATACAACTCGTCTTTGCAGTAGTAACAGCGATTGGCCGGGTTGGCCCGGTACTCCGGGCGATCGAGCTCGGCGGTGTGGATCACCTCGTGCGCGAGCGAGAACTCGCGCGCGATCGTCAGCGCGAGCTGGCGGTGCGTGTCGGGATAACTGGGGCTGTCGGCGGTGACCGCCAGCGCGCGCGGGCCCAAAGCCGCGTTGGCCGCGATCGCAAGGTACGCGCTGTCGACGCCGCCGCTGAACGCGACCAGGACCGACTCGTAGCCGGCGAGAATGCCGCGCAGCCGCGCCGCCTTGCCGGCCAGCGCGCTATTCGTCGTCGTCGTCCTTCTCGTCCTCTTCTTCTTCCTCTGCATCTTCTTCCCCGACGACGGCCTCTTCGTCGTCTTTCTCATCGTCGAGGTCGTCGTCTTCGTCGGCGAGCTCGAGCTCGACCGGAGAGTCCATGGCCACGCGCAGGAGCGATCCGCACTCGGTGCATGTCATCTCGTCGCCGATATCAACGTCGTACTCATCTACATCGATTGGCGAATCGCACTCGGGACAAATCGCGGACATGCTCGGCGCTCCTTGGCGGCGTGTAGCATCCGGCTGCTCGCATCCGGCAGAGCCGGACAGTAGGCGGACGTGGTGTCAAATTATAACGAGAACCTGATACAGTCTGCAACG
>JANOZI010000564.1:0-10938 GCA_031429375.1 Acidobacteriota bacterium
GCCCGGCACCGCCTATCAATGGCTGCCGATGGAGCGGACCGACGTGATCGAGCGCAAGATGAAGCGCATGCGATCGCTCGTCGCCGGCATCGACAACGTCTACTTCAACATCAAGAGCGAGCGGCACTCGTACTACCAGGCGCTGCTGTCGCTCGGCGATCGCCGCATTGCCCCGGCGATCGAGCAGGCCGAAGAGAACGGCGGCCAGTGGCGCAAGGCCCTTGCCGATTCCGGCATCGACGGCGATTTCTACATCTACCGCGATCGCTCGGGTGACGCCATGCTGCCGTGGAACATCATCGACGGCGGCATGAAGGAGCCGTTCTTCCGGTCGGAGTTCGAGAAGAGCGCTCGCGCCGAATGGACGCTGCCGCCGAAGCGGGCCAAAGAGAACGCGCGCCTGCTACCGGTATTGAGTTAGCGGGCGGGTCTCAAGACCCGCCCCTACACTCGGCACGACAGCAGGCGCCGCCTCTGCGCCTTTCAGCTGGCGACCGCCGCCTGCGCCTCGAACTCCGAGTAGGCGCGCAGCACCAGGTCGCGCACCTTTTCTTGCGAGTTCGCATCACTGACCGGCCGCAGCAACGAGAAGCTGCGGCGCTCGCCGTTCACCGAATAGGTTCGGGCCGGGAACGTCACGTTGCGGCCGGAGCCGTTCCGGCGCTCCCAAATGCCGAAGCCGAGCAGCCGCAGCCCCTCCATTTCTCCATCGGTAAAGTGCACTTCGGCATCCGCCAGCTTTCCGCTCGGGGTACCCTTGTCGTTCGGCATGATCTTGACCACCATGTTCGTCTCCAATCCAATGAGGCTTGAGCTCCTCAACGTTTCGTTCGCTGACCGTCGGGCTATCAAGGTCGGTGCCACCGCGAGATTGTTGAAACACGCCGAGTTTCGCAGCCGCGGCGAAGGCGATCGCAACCCTGGTTGCCGCCGATCGACGGGCCGCGCATGACACTGCCACCACCGGATCCCGCATTTCATTGGAGCCACGAGACTTGGGGGCCCGCCTTACGCTGCAGCGGGCTTGCCGCCGCCGCGCAACATTTGTTTACATCGCGGCAACTGGAGTTGCGTGCCAGCGATACCGCGTGGGCGGCCGCAGCCGCATCGTTAGGGGCGGCGCCCGAACACGTGATGCGCGTGAAGCAAGTGCACGGCAATGTCGTACGGGTGCTGAGGCGTGACGAGGCCGCGGCGACGGCCGGCCACGAACGGCCTCACGGCGACGCCATCGTGTCTAACGAGCCCGGCCTGGTTTTAGCGGTGATGGTGGCCGACTGCGTGCCGATACTCCTGGCCGATCCCCGGAGCGGAGCGGCAGGCGCCGTGCACGCGGGGTGGCGAGGCACCTGTGCGGGCGTCGCGTCGGCAGCGGTCGCGCGGCTGACCACGGAATTCGGCACCGAGCCCGGCGACGTGATCGCCGCCATCGGACCAAGCATCGGACCGGATGACTACGAAGTGGGCGAGCCGCTCGTCGAGGCGTTCCGAAATGCCGGCCACAGTCCGGGTGACATCACGCGCTGGTTCCTCCACCGTGGAACGGCGCTGCATCTTGATTTGTGGTCGGCGAATCGCGATCAGCTCGTGGCCGCAGGCGTCTCCGCGGATCGCATCTTTATCGCGGGTTTGAGCACCCTCGCGCATCCGGAGGTGTTCGATTCGTTTCGAGCTGAAGGGGCGCAGGCGGGAAGGATGGCTGCGTTGATACGAGTCCCCTCATCACGCGAGTTGAAAGTTGAAAGTTGAAAGTTGAAAGTGTCAGTGTCAAGTTCCAGTTTCAAGTTCCGAGGGGTAATGCCCCTGCATTCGGATGCCTAACCAAACTCAAAACTCAAACTGAAACTCAGAACTGAAACTTTCAACTTTCAACTTTCAACTTAAATGTCGCTGGTATCCCAGCTGCACATCCCCCACACGCCGCCAACTTCCACGAAGCGGGCCGTGAGCAGCACCGGGCGTCCGTTGACTTCGTAATCCCATCTGGCCGTCATCGATCCGTCGGCCTCCGGTCGCAGCTTCGCCGTCGTGACATCCGGAGTGGGTGTCGGCGCCGATGCCGCGCCGCAGCCAGGTGCCATGACGTCCCAGCGGAGCATTCCAGCGGATGCGCTCGTAGTCGTTGGTGAGGTAGGCGCTTGAGAACAACCAGCCGCCATCAATGCCGCGCAGATCAATGAGTACTTCACATCGGCCTCCATCCTTCATCGCGCGGGGCTCGCGTGACGGATGAAGCTACAAGGGCCGTGCCATAGCGGATCAGCCAGAACGCGCCGAATAACGCATCCTGCCGATGTGCTTGTGGAGCGAATAGCGACCGAATTTATTTTGCAGGTAAGAATTACCTGGTGCGTTACTTCTCAATCAGCCGTGCGATCAGCGGCGGCCGATCGCAAGCAGGCTGGCCGATCCGCGAACGAACATCATGCCTTCCGACAATGCCGGCGTGGCCATTGCCGTTTCGCCCATCGAATTGGTCGCGATCAATTTGAATGCCGGCCCGGCTTCGACGACGAGGATCTCGCCGTCTTCATTGGTCAGGTAGATCTTGCCGTCGGCCGCAATCGGTGACGCGCTGAAGCCGCTCCCCACGAGCGATAACCGTTGCCGATAAATCTCGTGGCCGGTAACGGGATCGTACGCATCGAACACGCCGTTGTTGGCGAGTACGTACAACACGCCTCGATAAAACAGCGGCGTCGGCATGTACGATCCGCGCCCGGTCTTGCTCCACACCACCTGGGCACTCGCGGTTTGATCCTTCACCAGCGTCAAGTCGCCGCGCGCGCCAGGCTTCACGGCAAAGATCGGCCGCTCCGGCCCACGCCCACTCGCGATCACGTGCAGGCCCGCGGCGAAGATCGGGCTCGGCGCCGTGATCTTCGAGCTGCCGCCGAGCCGCCACAGCTCGCGCCCGGTCTTTGGGTCGTAGCCGCGAATGTAGTTCGACGCGTTGGTCACCAGCTCCGGCCCGGCGCTGGTCGTCACGACGGTGGGCGTGCCCCACGACGGCAGCTCCTGGCGATCCGTCTTCCACACCGTTTCGCCGGTCTCGGCATCGAGCGCGAGCAGAAACGAATCAGCCTGCGTATCGCACTGGACGATCACCAGCCCGTTCCAGATGATCGGCGAGCTTGCCGGCCCCCATTCGTAACTCGGAATGTCGTACGCGCCCACATCGACGCGGCCGAGATCGACTTTCCAGCGCAGGCCGCCGGCAAAGTCGTAGGCGTAGACCCCTTGCGATCCGAACCAGGCGACGACGATGCGGCCGTCGGTGGCGGGGGAGGCGCTGGCATAGGTCGACTTGATGTGCCGCTTGTTGAGCGGCTCGCTTTCGGCGGCCGTGCGCTCCCACCGGATCTTGCCGGTTCGCTTGTCAAGCGCATACAGCATCCAGCGATGACGGGAGCGGTCGTCGGATGCGTCGCCGTCGCCGTAGAGCCCGGGCTTGAAGGTCGCGTCCTTGCGGCTGCTGATCGCGCTCGTCACGAACACCAGGTCGCCCCACACGATCGGGCTCGAGTGCGCGAGCCCGGGAATGGCGGTGCGCCACAACACACCTTCGCCGGTCGCGGGATTCCATCGATCGGGAAGGTGCTTCCACCCCAGCACGGCTGCCGCACCGGGGCCTCCGGTCTGGCTATCAGCGACCCCCGCGGCTTCGGTGCCGCGGAACGACGGCCAATGTCCGGCGCCCGCCGCAACCGGCGGCAGCGGGCCTCGAGCGGAACCGGCGACGCGAGTGATGGCCCGCGGCCCGGCGTTCATGGTCACACCACGCGGCAGCCACCGGCTGCGATCGAGGATCATGCGGCGCGGCTGGCAATCGTCTTTGACCAGCGCAAAGCTGACGCGCGGCGAGTCGACCGAGAATGTGTAGACGCCGGGATTGCCGCAGTCCTTCGGCGGATTCTGCAGCGTCAGCGTCACCTCATTCCCGCTCAACGTCCACGAGCCGGCCATCGACGGCCAACCGGCGCCGCTCAATGCGAAGGTGCCCGCGGGATCGAATTGCAGCGTGAAGTCGCGGATGACGAGCGGATCGCCGGGAAGTGTCGGCTGCGCGGAGACGTATCCCGATAGCGCGCACAGCAACGCGATGAATGCTGGCGTGATGCGCCGGTACGTCATCGGCAAATCTTAGCTCACGACGCCACGGCGGCCCTTCAGCCCCGGCCTGGCGCGGTGGGGCGTTAGCGCCAGTGCCAAAGGGACCTGGCACCAAACCTTTGGCACTTTAGGCACCCCTGGCACCATCTGGCACCGCACGACGGGACTTAATCCTCAATGCCTCGACCAGTCTGGCGACGGCACACACCGCGATCGCACTGCCGGCGCCGATCAGAATCGTCGAAAAGCGGCCCGAGTAGGCCACGCCCCTGGCGACCAACGCACTCGAGCAACCGGTGAGAAAAAACAACACGAGCGGTAACGGCAGATCGCGGACGCCCGTGATGCCGATGACCGCGGCCAGCGAGATAATCGCGGCCGCGAGGAGCGGGATCGCGTACCACGCAAGCCGCGCCGGATCGTTCATCGTCAGCACCATGAGCACGCTGCTGCCCATCCGCCGCGCGACCTCCGGCCACGCGAGGCCCGGCTGCCACAGCGCATGCGTTGCCATCGTCGTACCGTGAAACATCGAGAACACGCCGGTGTAGTACCACGTGCGCAGCGTGAACAGGAACACGCCAACGGCCACCGTGGCGAGCGCGACCGCCGCCATGCGAACGGTTGATGGACCGAGCCAGCGCGACGGCCGCAACGCATCACGCACCGGGACGGTGAGGGGCACGGCGAACACGGCCACGGCAAATGCGATCGGCAGGCTGTTCGGACGGGTGAAGAATCCGAGCGTCGCGAGCGCGCCCGCGCCGGCCATCGCCGGCCACCCGCGCGCGTTGATGGCGGTCAGGGCCGCCATGCAGATCAAACCTGCGCCCGCATTCTCCGACAGGCCGAGTCCCCAGAATCCCCAGGTCGGACCCTGCATCACGATCGTCAGCGCCGTGACCGCGGCGGCGAGCCCCCAACGAAAACCGGCGAAGCGCCGCGTGGCCTCGGCGGCGAACAGTGCGATTGCCAGCAGGCACGCGCCGTCCCAGAAGAACTCCCCGATGCTCGAGTCGCCAAACACCATGTGCCATGCGCCCGCAATCCACCTGTAGCCGGGCTGAAACCAGAACGTGATTTCCCCGCCTTCGAGCCAATAGCCCTGGAGGAAAATGCGATAGGCGAGGCGTTGGAACGTCCAGGCGTCATCGCCGGCGCTGTAAAGCGAGAAGCGGCCGGCGTGATCGAACGATGCAACGCCGATGAACACCAGCCAGGGAATGCCGACAAGCATGAAGGCTCCGCGCAGGGTCCTGCGCCACTCTGGAACCGGTATGAATGCCGCCCCGGCCAGGGCGGTGATCGACCAACGTGTTAGATCGGAGAGCACAAAGCCGTTGCCCGCACGCGGCGCGAGGTAGGCGAGCCAGACCGCGGCGACCGCCGCCCAGATCAACATGCCGGGGTGGCTCCAGTGACGAAGGGCTGATGCGAGCCAGCCGATCAAGAACACCGCTGCCATTGAAGTAGACAGCCATCGAACCACCGATCGCAGCGTGGGACGATCGGCCCGGCCCGGACGCGTGAGGGTTGCGGTTGGGAAGCCCGCGGAGCCGAACACGGCCTGGTTCCATGACGGCAGAAACCGCCATTCGTTTCCTGTCACGCTGATGTTGGCCTGCACGAAGTGCAGGCCTGGCTCGAGCTCCATCCGATAGTGGAGCGGCCCGGCTCGCTCTGCGGATCGGCCGCCGACGAGCAACGTCATCTCCATCCAGCGCCCAATTTCAACGTCGAGCGCGCCAGCCGCGCGCGCGTCGAGAAAGCCGAGCACCGACAATTCGATTCTCGCGTTTGGCGGCCGATCGCCGGGCCCCGGCAGGTTGTTGTCTGCGGGCGGCAGGTTGAAGAACCAGGCGGGGAATTTCTTGAACTCCGGATAGCCGCGCGTCATGACGGCCGAACAGTTCGGATCGGGCGACCGCCAGTCGGCCCTGGCGTCCCAGGCATGGATGCGTCCCGTGCTGTCTTTGACAATCGGCGCGGCAGTGTCGAATCGGACGCACCACCCCTCCTGGCCGAGGAGGGCCCCAGACATCTTGATCAACACGAGTGCGGTAATCGCGATGCGCGCCAACCGCGAACGGAGGAACTCGCCGTGAAACCACCACAGCGCCGGGAGGACGAGCCCGAGGGCCGTGGCCTCGAGGTTGCCGTCGAGCGGCGCGCCGTCGAGCGGCCCGATCACTTTCCCCGGCCACCACAGCGCCACCACTGCGGCCGCGCCCCACAACAGCGCCGGCGCGGAGGGGTATGGCGTCGCCGGCATCGCCGAAGTCTACTCAAAAGAACGCCCCGGCCTGTTGGCGAACCGGGGCGTTAAGGGAGCGGCGGGCGATGAGGACGCGCGACTGGGTCGCCGGTACTCTTGATGAATGGTACGCGCAGCCGTCGCCGCGAGTTCTTAGGGATTCCTTGGATTTTTATAGGGACCGAGGACTACGTGTCGTTCGCGTCCATCCCGACATTCGACAGCCGGTCGGCTTCCGCGTTCAGGTCGCGGCGGACGTGCTCGAAGCGGACATTGCCGATCTGCATCACCAGCATCTTGGCGCGGTGATAGAGCGGCCTGAGGCCCTCGTTCTTGACCTTGTAGTTGCCCCGCATCTGCTCGATCAACAGCAGCGAGTCGCCTTTCACCGTCAACGAAGTGACGTCCTGATCGGCGGCCCACTGCAGGGCGGCGATCAGGCCGTTGTACTCGGCGACGTTGTTGGTCGCGACGCCGAGCGCGCCGCTCAGCTCAGCCAGCACCGTGCCGTCGTCATCGACGATGTACGCGCCGTAGCCGGCCGGGCCGGGGTTGCCCCGGGAGCCGCCGTCGAAGTACGCGGTGATCACTGCGGCGGAGACGGCGGTGCTGGCGAGGTGGGCACGGTCGGAGGGACGAAGTACAGGATGCGCTGGCAGCTATCGCACTGCACGATCTGATCGTTCTTGAGGACGTGCACGAACACCGCCGGGCGCAGGCGCACCTGGCATAGCGTGCAGCGCTCGCCTTCGGCGCGGGCCACGGCGGTGCCGCGGACCTTGGCGATGCGCTCGAACGTCTCGACCACGCTCTTGTTGTCCATCGAGCTCACCAGCCGGGCGCGGGCGGCGGTGCACCGGGCGAGCGTGTCTTGTTGCTGCACGGCGTCCTGCTCGATGGCGGCACGCTCGGTCGTGACCTTCGACTGCGCCGCCTTGAGCGCAGCGTCGGCCTTCTTGATGGCGGCGTTGATCTCGTCGGCCTCCATCATGTTGATGAGGATTTTCTCTTCGCACTTGCCGACCTCGGCCGCCGCCGCTTCGATCTGGTGTTGCATCGCGCGGAACTCGTCGTTGGTCTTGACCTGCATCAGCTGGTCTTTGTATTTGCTCTGGCGCTGCTGGACCGCGGCGAGGTCCTTGTCGACGTAGCCGCGCCGGGTCTTGCTTTCGGCGAGGGCGTGCCTGGCGGCGTCGAGTGTGGCCGTGGCGTCGTGCAGGAGCGCGTCGAGCGCGGCGATTCGGCCCGGGGCGTCCGCGATGGCCCTGGTCGCCACCGCGGCCTTACTTTCGATCTCTTGGAGTTCGATGAGCCGTGTTAGATCGGGAAGCAACTTTTAACTCTGCACTCTTAACTCTGCACTCTTAACTCTGCACTCTTAACTCTTAACTCTGTAAAAGTGGGCCCACCTGGATTCGAACCAGGGACCAACCAGTTATGAGCCGGCCGCTCTAACCAACTGAGCTATGGGCCCTCGGAAGAATCTCAGATCTCAGATCTTAGATTTCAGATTTATTGGAGATCTGAGATCTGAGATCTGCCATCTGAGATCTAGGACCTTCCTTCCAAGAAGGCCCTCAGTTTACGTGATCTCGAAGGATGCCTTAGCTTCCGAAGGGCCTTAGCCTCGATCTGGCGGATCCGCTCGCGCGTGACCGCGAAGTTCTGGCCCACTTCCTCCAGCGTGTGCTCGCTGCCGTCGCCGACGCCGAAGCGCATCTTGATGACCTTTTCTTCGCGCGGCGTCAGCGTCTTCAGCACCGACTCGGTCTGTTCCTTCAGGTCGAGGTTGATCACCGCTTCCGACGGCGACACCGCCGAGCGGTCCTCGATGAAGTCGCCAAGGTGCGAATCTTCCTCTTCGCCGATCGGCGTCTCGAGCGAAATCGGCTCCTGCGCGATCTTGAGGACCTTGCGGACCTTCGAGACCGGGATGTCCATGCGGCGCGCGATTTCCTCGGAGGTCGGCTCGCGCCCCAGCTCCTGCACCAGCGCCCGCGACGTGCGGATCAACTTGTTGATCGTCTCGATCATGTGGACCGGGATGCGGATGGTCCGCGCCTGGTCGGCGATCGCGCGGGTGATCGCCTGGCGGATCCACCACGTCGCGTAGGTCGAGAACTTGTAGCCGCGGCGGTACTCGAACTTGTCCACCGCCTTCATCAAGCCGATGTTGCCTTCCTGGATCAGGTCGAGGAACTGCAGCCCGCGGTTGGTGTACTTCTTCGCGATCGAGACGACGAGCCGGAGATTGGCTTCGACCAGCTCCTTCTTCGCCTGCTCGGCCTGCGCCTCGCCGCGCATGATCACTTCGAGCGTGTGGCGCAGGTGCTCGACGCTCTCTTCGAGGTCCTCGGTGCGCTGCTTGATCTCGGCCTTGAGATCAGTCATGCGCTTGGTCATCGTCTTGCGCTCTTCGTCCTTGAGCTTCGGCTTGCGAACCTTGAGGGTCAGCTCTTTCTTCAGCTTGTCGTGCTCGCGCTGCTGTTTCGACACCCGCTCGACGATGTCCTTGACCTCTTCGACGAGGCGGCGCTTGACCGGCTCGGTAAATTCGATCTTGCGGATGGCGCGCGAGGTCTCGACCTGGCCGCGCATCAGCTTCCAGCGCTGGCGGCGATACTTTTTCTTGTCCGCCTTGAGGATGGTCTCGAGCTTCTCGTCGTGCTTTTCGACGCCGAGCCGCGCCTTGCGGACGGATTCGACCTGCTTGAGGAACTGCTGGGCGCGCTCTTCGATGCGGTCGTCGGTGATTTCCTCGTCGTTGAAGATCACCAGCTCGCGGATGGTGCGCTCGCCGGCGCGCAGCCCGTCGCCCATGCGGATCACCGCCTTGGTGATCGCCGGCATGCGCGAGATCGACTTGATCACCGACAGCTTGCCGCGCTCGATGCGGCGGGCGATTTCAACTTCGCCTTCGCGCGTCAGCAGCGGCACGGTGCCCATCTCGCGCAGGTACATGCGGACGGGATCGTTGGTCTTGTCCAGCGAACCGGGGGTGAGGTCGAGTTCGGGACCCTCGCCTTCCGGACCCTCGTGCCGCTCGATGCCTTCGCGTTCGAGCTTGTAACCCTTTTCCGAGTCCACCAGCTCGATGCCGGCGCTCGCGAACACGGCCAGCAGTTCCTCGAGGTCTTCGGGGTTGGCCGTCAGATCCGCCGGCAGTAGATCATTGACCTCGTCGTACAGGAGATAGCCTTTCTCCTTGCCGATGACAATGAGCTGACGGACTTCATCGAATTTCTCTTCGAGCGCCAAGGCCATATTCGTGTTTTTCCTCAAGAGTGCGGAGCCCTCTATTGTAGCTCTTTTGGCGGCTTCATCGCCTCAAGAGCGCGAACCATTTGCGACTTCCTCGCTAGCAGAACCATCGACGCTGGACCGCTATCCCCTATATCTTGCAAGCGTTTGAGCTCTCTTTGGACGTCAGCCAGCTCACGCTCGAGCCGCACGTATTTCAAGGCCACCACGCACAAGTCCGGAAGCACCGCGGGAGGGGAGGGTTCTGCGGCCACGGAGGCCAGTAGTTCCGCCTCCTGCGTACTTAGACGCTCCATCAGCGCACTCGGCACATCCTCGGGCCTGACCGTCAGTTCCTGGGCCGTCCGGAGGATATTCGCCGTGCTAAGTCCCTTCAAGTCTTCAGGTTCGAGCTGATTCAGCCATTGGAGGGTGGTCACCGGATCATGCACCAGGCTCCAAATCAGGCCTTTTTCGGCCTTTCTGACGTTCCCCTGCAGGGTCGGCACACGCTCTGCCGGCAGCTCGGTCTTGCGATTCCCGGCCGCTTTCCTGATCTCGGCTCGAACCACGTCTTCCGTCACCCTGGCCTTGTGGGCCAGCCGGTCGGCAAACTGGTCACGCACGGCCGGATCGGGAATGCGGGCCGCGACGCCCAGCATCCGCTTGAGAAACTCGCGCCGGTTGTCGTCGCGAGTCAGGTCGAACTCGGCCGCTGCTCGATCCAGCAGGAACTCGAGATACGGGCGTGAGTGCTTCAGTTGTTCGCGAAAGCCCTCGGCGCCGTTCTTCTGGATAAACGTGTCGGGGTCGCCGCCACCCGGCAGCGTCATCACGTTGACGACGAATCCCTCGGCGACCAGGAGCTCCGAGCTCCGCTCCGCCGCAGTCTGTCCCGCGCTGTCGGGGTCGTAGCACAGCACCGTCTTGGTCGTGAACCGATGCAGGATTTGCGTCTGCTGCGGCGTCAGTGCCGTGCCGCAGGTCGCGACCACCGGAAAGCCGCCGGCCTGGTAGACCTGTGCGAAATCGAAGTAGCCCTCGACGATGATCGCGTAGCGCACCTTGCGCAGTTCGCCCTTGGTCAGGTTGAGGCCGTAGAGCGTGCGGCTCTTCGTGTAGATCGGCGTCTCGGGCGAGTTGAGGTACTTCGGCTGCTGGTCTTTCTCGAGGGCCCGGCCCCCGAACGCAATCACCGTACCGGTGTCGCGGGCGATCGGAATCATCAGGCGGTTCCGGAATCGATCCGCTTCGCTGCCGTCATCACGGCGGCTGACCAATCCGCTCGTTACCAACTGCAGAGGCGAGAAGCCTTGCTTGAGCAGCCGCTG
>JANOZI010000565.1:0-13261 GCA_031429375.1 Acidobacteriota bacterium
GCCGGCGCGCGGCCGAGGCGCGCAGCGACATCTTCTTCCTCGAAGTCAAGCCGTATGAAGAAGAGTTCGTCGCGTCGGAGAGCCAGGCCGGCGGCGGCGGAGGCCAGCAGTCGTCCGACGTCGACGAGCTGGCGGCCATGCAGAAAGACATCATTGCCGCCACGTGGAAGCTCGATGCCCGCGCCCGGCGCGCGAAAGACGCGCGGCCCGAGCAGGACATCAAAGCCGTCGCCCGGGCGCAAACCGCGCTGAAGGCGAAGACCGAAGAACTGGCGGCGCAGATGGCGGGCCAGGCCTTCGCGGAGCGTCGCCGCCGCGCCCAGCCCGGCACCTCCCGATCGACCGGCGCGCCCGTCGACGACCCGCTGCCGCGCGCGGTCGAAGCCATGGGCCGCGCGGCCGGCGAGCTCGATCGCCTGCAGACGGCGAAGTCGCTGCCGCATGAAGAAGAAGCCCTGGGCCAGTTATTGAAGGCCGCGGCCGAGATTCGCCGCCGGCAGGTGCAGCGGCAGCAGGCGCAGGGCGGGGGCGGCGGGAACGGTAACCGGCAGCAGCCCGATTTGTCGACGCTGTTCGACCAGGAGCTGCGCAAGAAGCAGGAAACCAACTACGAGACGCCGGCGACCACCGAGACAAAAAACGACCAGCAGCAGGCAGACGACCCGCTGGCGAGCGTCCGCGAGCTGGCGCGGCGTCAGGAAGCGCTGTCGCGCCAGCAGAAGGAGCTGGCCAAGAACAAGGAACAGCTTTCTGCGGAAGAGCTGAAGCGCCAGTTGGAGCGGTTGACCCGCGATCAGGAGGAGTTGAGAAAGCAGGCCGAGCAACTCGCGCAGCAGCAGAGCGGCCAGGGGTCCTCGTCAGACGGCAAGAAGATGCGCGACGTCGCGGACCAGATGCGCAACGCCTCGAAAGAACTGGGGCGGCAGGATCCGCAACAGGCCGGCGCGAGCGGCGACCGCGCCACCCAGCAACTGCGCAGCCTCGAACAGCAGCTGAAGGGCGCCAGCCCAGACGAACGGCGCCGGGCGCTCGGCGATCTGCAGCTCGAAGCGCGCCAGCTCGCCGATGCCGAACGCCGCCTCGGAAACGAATCAACGAAGACCGCTGCGGGCGCCGCCGGCGAAGACGCCCGCCGCCGGCTGGCCGCCGAACAGGAGCGGCTCGCCGATCGCACCGACCGATTGAGCGAGACGGTGAAACAACTCGCGAATGGTGCCGCCGAGGGCGAGCCGGAAAAGCGCCAGGCTATGGCCGAAGCGTCGCGGGAGCTGGAGCGGCAGCGCTTGAGCGAGCGGATGCGCGAGTCGGCCGACGCCATGCGGCAGGGCGCGAAAGAAGATCCGCAGGGGCCGGGCCCCCAGCGCGGCAGCCGCGCTGGGGTGGAAGCGCCGGGCCCCCAGCGCGGCAGCCGCGCTGGGATGGAAGCGCCGGCCAGGCCTGAGGAACTGGCACGCGGTCTCGATAAGGTCGCCGAACGGTTGGGCGCCGCGACCGGCGGGCGCGACGGCGAAACCGCGCGGCTGTCCGATCAGCTCGCGAAAACGCAGGAGCTGCGTGACCGACTGGGCGAATTGCAAAAAACGATGGACGCGCTGTCGAAGTCCGGCGACCCGGCGAAGCCAGGCCAGGAAGGGCAGCCCGGGGCCGCGGCCACGCCGGCTTCGCGTGGCGGGGAGGGTAAGCAACCAGGCGCAGAGGGCCGCGACGGCCAATCCGGCCAGCAGGGCACGTCCGAAGGCGGCCGCGCCGGCGCCGTGCAGCGCCTGCAACGAGAGGCCGACGATAAAATGCGCGAGGCGCAGCGGCTGGCCGAGGAAGTGCAGAAGCAGAATCCCGGCATGCAGAAGGGCGGGACCACGCCCGAACAGTGGCAGCGCAGCACCTCGGCGCCGGGCACCGAAAGCTTCAAGCAGGATTTCGCGAAGTGGGAATCGCTGAAGAAGAACCTGCTGGCCGCGCTCGAGCAGACCGAATCGCAGTTGTCGGATCAACTGCGGGCGCGGGAAAACAAGGAGCGCTTGAACGCCGGCCGGCACGACGCCGTCTCGGACACGTATCGCGAGCTCGTCGATCGTTACTATCAGGCCCTCGCGGCCCCGCGCCGGCAGCCGCGATAGAAAGTTGAAAGTTGAAAGTTGAAAGTTGAAAGTTGGAAGTTTTAAGTTTTAAGTTTTCAGTTTCAGTTTTTAGTTTCAGTTCAAAGTTCAGCGCCAAAGACCATGCAATTTGCCGTCTTGCTACCGTGGTGGGGCTACGCGCTCGCGTTTGCCGCCGCGGTCGTACTCGCGTGGCTCGCCTACACGCGGCTGGCGACGCCGCTCGGCACCGGCACGCGCGCGCTGCTGATCGGGCTTCGCGCGCTGACCCTCCTGCTGTTGATCGGCATCCTGTTGCGGCCGGTGCGGGTGGTGCCGCCGTCCGCGGCGAACAACAGCCTGTTGCCGATCCTGGTCGATATCTCGCGCAGCATGCGTTTGACCGACGGCGACGGGCCGCCGCGGCTCGAACGCGCCCAGGCGATCGTCCGGGATCTGCAGGCGAAGCTCAGTACGGAGTATCGGCTCGAGCTGTTGACGTTTGGCGAGGCGCTGGCGCCCGGTGATGTCGATCAGCTGGCCGCGACCGCGCGCCGCAGCGACTTGAGCGGCGCGATTGCCGACCTGGCCGATCGCCATCGCCACGACCGGCTGGCCGGGGTGATCGTGATCTCGGACGGCGGCGATACCGCGGCACAGGAAGGCGAGTCGGTCCGATCGGTCACCGCTCCGGTGTTTACGGTCGGCGTCGGCGATCCTGTGGCGGCGCGCGATCGCGAAATCGTCAACCTCACCGCGGGCGAGCCGCTGCTGGCGGGCGCGTCGATCGACCTGAGCGTGTCGGCGTCGAGCGCCGGGTTCGGCACCAGTCCGGTGGAAATCCGCGTCAGCGCCAACGGCCGTCCGGTCGAGGTGCGTCGCGTGACGCCTAAGGCCGAGGGCGCGCCGATCCACGAAGTCTTTACCGTCTCGCCGGAGCCCGCCATCGCCACCGTGTACACCGTGGAGATTCCTGCCGCCGACGGCGAGCTGGCGCGCGAGAACAACATCCGCAGCGTGCTGGTGCCGCCGCAGGCCGGGCGCCGCAAGATCCTGATCGTCGAAGGCGCGCCGGGCTACGAGCACACGTTCCTCAAGCGCGCGCTCGCCCAGGATCCGGGCCTCGACGTCGACGCCGTCGTCCGCAAGGGGCAGAACGATGATGGCCGTGACACGTTTTACGTGCAGGCGAGCGGCAACCGGGTCGCGGCGCTGGCGAGCGGGTATCCGGCCAAACGCTCCGAGCTGTTCGTCTACGACGCCATCATCTTCGGCAACATCGAAGCCGATTTCTTCACGCGCGAGCAGCTCGAGCTGACGGCGGAGTTCGTCGCGGCGCGGGGCGGCGGCCTGCTGGTGCTGGGCGCCAGGTCATTCGATCGCCAGGGCCTGGCCGGCACGCCGCTCGAAGAGGTGTTGCCGGTCGACCTGACCGATCGCCGCGGCACCGTGGCGCGCGCGTCGGCCGACACCGCCGTGGCGGCACCCAACACGCCGGCCCTGACCGAAGACGGCAACGCACACCCGGCGACGCGGCTGGCGGCGTCGATCGACGACAGCCGCCGGCGCTGGTCGGAGCTGCCGCCGCTGGCGTCGGTGACCGCGGTGGGCGGCCCTCGGCCCGGCGCCCAGATCCTGGCCGTGGCCATCGGCGGCGGCGCGCCGGTGCAGCCGTTGATCGCCGCGCAACGCTACGGGCAGGGCCGCTCGATGGTGTTCGCGGGCGAGGCGTCGTGGCAGTGGCGGATGATGCGGCCGGCCACCGATACCAGCTACGAGACCATCTGGCGCCAGATCGCGCGCTGGCTCACCGCGGGATCGCCCGGGCCCGTGTCGATCGCAGCGATGAGCCCGAGCGTCCCCGGCATTACCGATCGCATCACCGTGACCGTGCGGAATGAGAACTACGCGCCGGTCGGCAACGCCGAAGTCACAATCGGCGTGACGGCGCCGAACGGGCAGACCCGGCAGCTGACGCCGGCGCTGTCGAGCCCACAGGAAGGGCGCTACGGGGTCGCCGTCCGTTTCGATCAGCCGGGCGTCTACCGGATCGACGCGACCGCGGCGCGTGCGGGCGTCAAACTCGGCACCGCGACCCGGCAGGTGCTCGTGGGCGGCGCCGACCTCGAAATGACGCAGCCGAGGTTGAACGAGGCCGTGCTCCGGCGCCTGGCCGCCGCCACCGGCGGCCGATACCTCGCGGCAGACGAGGCGCAGCGCCTGCCTGCGCTGGTTCGCCAATCGCACATCGAGGCAGGCACGCCGGAACTGCGCGACCTCTGGCACAATGGATGGAGTCTGTTGGCGGTCATCATCTTGCTGGCTGCGGAGTGGATTGTGCGTCGACGAGTAGGACTGGCGTGATCAAACTTATTGCTCTTGTCGCGTGCGTGTTCAGCGTGCCGGTCACGGCATTGGCCGAAACCCGTTGGGCGGTGATCGTGTCGGGCGCGTCTGGCGGCGAGAAGTACGCCGAGCAGATGAAGACGTGGCGCGCCGATCTGCAGTCGGCGCTGGTCGATCGCTACGGCTTCAAGCCCGAGCACGTCCGCGTCCTGGTCGACGAGACGGTCAAGACCGGCGAGGCGGCCAACGCCGCGAATGTCCGCAAGCTGTTCGGCGAGATCAAAGCCAGGGGTGCGAAAGATGATTTCGTCCTGGTGGTGTTGCTCGGGCACGGCACCTACGACGGCGACGTCGCCAAGTTCAACCTGGTCGGTCCGGATCTCACGGAGAAGGACTGGACCGACCTGCTGTCGGGGATCAGCGGACGGCTCGCGCTGATCAATACCACCGAAGCGAGCTTCCCGTTTCTCGCGTCGCTGACCGCCAAAGGCCGCATCGTGATCACCGCGACCGATTCGGCCGCGCAGAAATATGCGACGGTCTTTCCCGAATACTTCATCAAGTCGATGAAGGAAGCCTCGAGCGATCTCGACAAGAACGGCCGCACCTCGATCTTCGAAGTCTTTGCCGCCGCCAGCGCCGCCGTGAAACAGCACTACGAACAGCGCGGCCAGCTTGCCACCGAGCGCGCGCTGATCGACGACAACGGCGACGGCAAGGGCCGCGAAGCGTCGGCGGAAGGCCCCGACGGCGGCTTTGCGCGCATCGCGTATCTCGATGCCGAAAACCCCGCCGAAGCCGCAAACCCCGAGCTCGCCGCGCTGGTGCGGCGGCGCCGGACGCTCGAGGCCGAGGCCGAAGAGCTCAAGCTGAAGAAGGGCGACATGCCCGAGGCCGAGTGGAACGCGCAGTTCGAAAAGCTGATGCTCGACCTGGCCATGGTGTCGGCCGAGATACGTAAGAAGTCTTGATCTGTTGATCGGTGATCTAACGATCTGACGATCACAAGATCACAAGGTCAGATCAGTAGTTCACGAGATCAACAGGTCACAAGATTCGTTTATCTGTAACAGGAGTGTGCGTGTCCCACCATTCCACCGTGGTGCGTTCCGGACGCCGCATGATTGCCACCAGCACGACGCCCGCGGCAAAGCCCGCCACGTGGGCCCAGAACGCCACCCCGCCCGACCACTGGCTCGCGCCGAACATCGCCAGCGAGCCGAGGCCGTTCAAGAACTGGATCGCGAACCACATCACCAGGAACAGCACCGCCGGCAGCTCGAACACGATCGGCGGGAACGGAAACAGCATCACGATGCGCGAGTGCGGGAACAGGATCAGGTACGCGCCCATCACGCCGGCGATGGCGCCGCTCGCCCCGACCATCGGCACCCGCGAGTCCGGATTCAAGGCCGTCTGCGCAAACGCGGCGGCACAGCCGCAGAGCAGATAGAACCACGCGAACCGCCCGTGGCCGAGGCGGTCTTCGATGTTGTCGCCGAAGATCCAGAGGAACAGCATGTTGCCCGCCAGGTGGGCGAGGCCGGCGTGCAGGAACATTGCCGTGAACATGGTGACGATCGAGAACTCGGCGGGGACGAGCGCGAAGTTGCTCAGGAACAGCGCGAGCCCGCGCTCCGACAGGCTCGACTGGAACAGGAACACGAGCCCGTTGAACACGATCAGGCTGACCGTCACCACCGGCGTCGTGCGCGACGGGATGACATCGCGGATCGGAATCATGAATGAGGCTTCAGCTAGAATATCGAATAACGATGAACTGCCGCGCCTGTAACGCCGTAATCGCCGACAACGCCCTGATTTGCTACAAGTGCGGCGCCGCCACCTCCGAACCGCGCATTCCGCCGCCCGCCGCCCGGCGCCGCGGCAGCCGCTGGCCGGTGGCGGGCCTGATTGTGCTCGGCGTGGCGCTGGCCGCGCTCGCGCAGCAGATGGCGTGCGGCAACCTGTTATGATGAATCGCCCTGCCTCTGGAGGCCGGGCGTTCCCTATGGCAAACGCGCGGCTCGAAGTCAACGACGGCCTTGGCCAGCGGGTCGTCCCGATCACCAAGGCGCAGTTGTGCATCGGCCGCCGCACCGAGAGCGACCTGCGCCTGGTCGGCAGCGACGTGTCGCGCGAGCACGCCGAAATCGTCGAGGTCGACGGCGAGTGGGTGCTGCGCGACAAGGGCTCGCGCTACGGCACCTACGTCAACGGCGAGTCGATCACCGAACACAAGCTCACCAACGGCGACCGCGTCCAGTTCGGCCGCGCCAGCGGCGCCGATGTCGTGTTCCTCACCGGCGAGGGCGTGGCGCATACCGATCGCTCGCATGCCAGCGCGGTCAACGACCTCCGCCAACTGGCGGCGCTGCTCGAAGCGCTGCGCGCGCTCGGCTCGGGCCGCGTGCTCGACGAAGTGCTGGCGCTGGTGCTCGACGCCGCCATCGATGTCGCCGGCGCCGAGCGCGGCTTCATCATGCTGTCGAACAACGGCAGCCCCCTCGAAATGAAGCTGGCGCGCGCCAAGGGCCGCATCACGCTGCCCGGCACCGGGTTCAACACCAGCCGCAAGATTCCCGAAGAGGTGTTCGCCACCGGCGAGCTGAAAATCGTCGCCGACCTGCTCGACGGCGACCTCGCCAACGTCCACATGGGCACGGTGGCGCTCGGCATCCGCCACGTGGCGTGCATCCCGCTGAAAATGGTGCGCTATCTCGATCGCGCCGACATGGCGAGCGAGACCCGGAACATCGGAGTGCTCTATCTCGACAGCCGCGAGAAGGGCAGCCTGCTGGCGCCCCACACCCGGACGGCGCTCGACACGCTGGCTGCCGAAGCCGGCGTCGCGATCGAAAACGCGCGGCTCTACCGCGAGACCCTCGACAAGGCGCGCCTCGAGCACGAACTCAAGATCGCCGCGGAAATCCAGAAGGCGCTGCTGCCGGAAGGCAATCACGACGGCCCGTTCTTCAGGGCCAGCGGCTCGTCGGTGCAGGCGCGATCGATCGGCGGCGATTTCTTCGACCTGATCGACATGCCCGATGGCGGCTTCGGCTTCCTGGTCGGCGACGTGGCAGGCAAGGGCCCGGCCGCCGCGCTCCTGACCGCGAAGATCCTCGGCATTTTCTCGGCGTTTGCGTCGGTCGGCGACGACCCGGCACAGACGGTGGATCACATCAACAAGGTCCTGACCCGCCGTCAAATCGATGCGCGCTATGCGACCCTGCTCTACGGACAGCTGCAGCCCAACGGCAAACTGATGTTCTGCAATGGCGGCCAGAACCCGCCGCTGGTCTACGGCGTCGGCGGGCTGCGGCGGATCGAGGCCGGCGGCATGCCGGTTGGCCTGTTCGAGTCGGCGCCGTATGCCAACGACAGCGTGGATCTGCAGCCGGGCGACACCATGATCCTGTACAGCGACGGCGTGACCGAGGCGCACAACGTCGCCGGCGACGAGTTTGGCGAAGACCGGATGGTCGCGGTCCTCAAGGCGCACCACAAGGAGCCCGCCACGGTCGTGCTGGAGAAGCTCATCGACGCGGTCAAGGTCTTTGCCACCGGCGCCGAACAGTACGACGATGTCACGGCACTGGTCGTGCAGTACACCGGACCGAGATGACCCGACCGGTGCTACTGGCCCTCAGCCTCTGGCTGCTTGTTGCGGCGGTCGTGTACAGCGTGACCAGCGATCGTCAGACCAAGGCCGCCGGCCGCGCCTTTGCCCAGGAGCAGTTGGCGCGTTTCCACCGCGGCGAGCGCGCGATTTCCATCAACGACGGGTTCCGCCCCAGGGTCAGGGCCATCGCGGCCCGATCCGGCGCGTGGTTCCTGCTGATCGCCGGCACCGGCGCGGCGGCGACCACTTGGGCCGCCAGAAGGACGTGACCTAGTGTCCCGTCCCAGTGGTTCGCGACATAACTCCCGGGCGGGGCATCCCGCCTCGCGGCGTTGCTCCTCGCTCAGATACTCGCGGTATCCTCGCTCGTCGCGCCTTGCGATCCGGGCGCCGCGCCCGGGATTTATGCCACGATCCACTGGGACGGGACACTAGTGTTGGAATCGCTGATCTACGACTGGAACAAGATCGGCGCGCCGGCCAGGCCGCCGCGCGTGATGCTCGACGACGAGACGCTGCGTGACGGGCTGCAGTCGCCGTCGGTGCGCACGCCGACCATCGGGCAGAAAATCAAGATCCTGCACCTGATCGACGAGCTCGGCATCGACACCGCCGACATCGGCCTGCCCGGCGCCGGCCCGCACGTCGTGCACGACGTCGAGCGGCTGGCGCGCGAGATCGTCGGCGCCAAGCTCAAGGTCCGCGCCAACTGCGCCGCCCGCACCACCATCAACGACATCCGTCCGATCGCCGAGATCACGCAGCGCACCGGCCTGCCGATCGAGGTCGGCGCCTTCATCGGCTCGTCGCCGATCCGCCAGTACACCGAGGGCTGGACGCTCGACTTCCTGCTCAAGAGCACGGAAGACGCGATCAGCTTTGCGGTGTCCGAAGGCCTCGACGTGATGTACGTCACCGAAGACACCACCCGGGCCGACCCGGAGACGCTGCGCAAGCTCTACGAGTGCGCCATCCGATCGGGCGCCAAGCGCATCTGCCTCGCCGACACCGTCGGCCATGCCACGCCGTGGGGCGCGTCGGCGGTGGTGCGATTTGCCGGGCAGGTGATCAAGGACCTCGGCGCCGACGTCGGCATCGACTGGCACGGCCATCGCGATCGCGACCTGGCGATCATCAACAGCATCGCCGCCATCGAGGCCGGTGCCAGCCGCATCCATGGCGCCGCCCTCGGCATCGGCGAGCGCGTCGGCAATACGCCGATGGACCTGCTGCTGGTCAACCTGGTGGTGATGCGCTTCATCGAGCGCGATTTGTCGCAGTTGATGGAGTACTGCGAAACCGTGTCCGACGCGTGCGGCGTCCCGATTCCCGACAACTATCCCGTGATCGGGAGGGATGCGTTCCGCACCGCCACCGGCGTGCACGCCGCCGCGGTGATCAAGGCGTGGAAGACCGGCGACCGCGATCTGATGGATGCCGTCTACTGCGCGATTCCCGCCAGCCTGGTCGGGCGCAAGCAGGAGATTGAAGTCGGCCCGATGTCCGGGAAGTCGAACGTGATGTTCTGGCTCGAGCAGCACGGCATCAAGCCGAGCGATCCGATCGTTGATCGCGTCTTTGCCAAAGCGAAGTCTTCGATGACGGTACTGACCGAAGCGGAGATACTTGCTGAAGTCTATCGGTAGGCAAACGTTCCGAGAACACGAAGAAGAACGGAGCGCACGGAGAGCAGCCGGCCCCGCTACGCGCCGAAAGGTGTGATTTGAGCAAAAAGCGTTGGGCCCAGCTCATGAAGCGTCCGCCTACGCGCGAAGCGCTACGGCGTGACCGCGCCGAAGCTCGCGCGAATGAATGCGAGCGAAGGCGGGCATCGTAAGCTCACCGCTTTTTCTCAAATCAACCTCTCGTCGCGTTTACGCGCCCTCCGGCTGCGCGTCCGGTCACCGGGCGAAGGCGTGACGCGGAACACCGCAGGCGCTCGACTTGCGCGAGCCCGCACGTGGACTAGTTCTGCAGTTGCCGCACCAGGAAATCGACGACCCGCTCGAAAGGATCGAAACCAAACGCCGCGGCTACCGAAGGACGCAAGTTCGAGTTGGCGTTGATATCGTAAAAGACCCGGCGACCATCGTCTGTTTCCAGATACTCGATGCCGCCAACATCGAGCCTGGCCGCTCGCACGATCCGCGTCGCGGTCGCCACGGCTTCCGGTGGCACGTCGGGAAACGGAAGAAACTCCACAGGCGCGGTGTCGATGCCATGGTCCGGGTCGGCACATTCACCGGCGGCGCCCTCGTCCGGATTGCAGACAGGTGACGGGCACAGGTTGAAGCGCCCGTGGGTCTTGACACGCATCGCATACAGGAGCTCGCCGTCGAGAAACTCCATCCGGACGATGCCTTGTTCGGGATCGTGCGGCAGGTATTCTTGCAGCAGGAACAGATTGTCCGGGAGCCACACCGTTGGATCGCTGCTGAAGATCTCTTCGATCTTCGCCAACGACTCGACCACGTGGATGCGCGCACCGCTTCCGCCCTGATCCGGCTTCAGTAAGGCCGGCCATTGCACCTCGCCTGCGTAGGCGCGCAGCGCCCGGACGTCGTTGAACGTGATCGACCGCGGGCAATCAATTCCAAGCGTTCGCAGCAAAGTCGCCTGGGCGCTCTTGCTCAGCTCGAGGGCGAACACATCGGCGCCGTTCAGGACTCGGGCCCCCAGGAGTTCAAGCGATCGCATGTAGGCGAGTGCCAGCGGAACCGCCCGCGTGTGACCGCGCAGATACGCGCTTGGACTCGCTTGATTGAAGTAGAGGGCAGCCCGAGGTGTGTCGCTGTTGCTGAATGCCGCTCGTGTGACATCGAGTGCAGCAAACGAAACACCCCGGCGATCAAGCGCCGCAAACAACGGCCTCTGCCATTCGGGATGTTCGTGAAGAACGATCAGATCGGGTGCGGCCGTCGCCATGAACTTCGGCTCAGTTCTTCAAGAGCCGCTGTTCAACCTCTGGCAGGGCGGCGACGACGACATCGCCGACGATCTGCAGGCTGCGCGCGGCGACGTTGTCCAGCGTGTCCTGCGCGGTGTGCCACGCCGGGTAATCGAGGTCGATCAGGTCCACCGCCTGCACGCCGGCCTTGAGGAACGGAATGTGATCGTCTTCGATCGGCGTCACTTCATCGAGGAACTGCGCGCCGTGCCCGAGCTTCTTGGCGGTGTTCCAGATGATGGTGGTCAGCCACGGCGTTGAGTTCTGCTCGCGCCGCATGTTCAACTGGCGGTCGCCGATCATGTCGAGCAGGATCAGCGCGCGGATCGACTTCAGCGTGCCCGCCTTGCCCGCCGCGGCGACATAGTAGCGGCTCCCGTAGGTGTTGTCGGTGCCCTGCCACTCGCCGGTCGCTTCCTCGCCGTCGAGGAACAGCAGCTCGATCGTGAACGGCAGCTGCGGCCGCGCCTTCAGCACGCGGCCCAGCTCCAGCAGCGCCGCCGTGCTCGACGCGCCGTCGCTGGCGCCGACGAAGCGGAAGTCCCGGAAGATCTTGGTGTCGAAATGGCTCGCCAGCACGATGCGGTCGGGCCGCTGGCCGGGAAGGGTCGCGATCAGGTTGACCATCTTGATCGGGCCGAGCGGCGTGGCCCCCTCGAATGGCTGTTCGACGGTCCTGATCCCGAACCCCGCCAGCGTCGCCTTGATGTAGTCGCGGTTCTTGACGTTGCCCGGCGAGCCCGACGGCCGCGGGCCGATGGCGACCTGCTGCCGCAGGTGCTCCCACGCCTTCGAGCTGTCGAACGCGACGGGCCCCTGCCCTCCTACGCCAAGGCTTCGGAGGGTAAACGCCGCCGTGGCGGCCGCCAGGCCAAGAACGAACCTAGCGTTTTTCCATCGGCACATAGTCGCGGGTCCCATACCCCGTGTAGATCTGTTTCGGCCGCGCGATCTTGGTCTCGGTATCGAGCAGCATCTCTTCCCACTGTGCCACCCAGCCGACCGTGCGCGCAATCGCGAACAGCACCGCGAACATCTCGACCGGGAAGCTCATCGCCTGGTAGATCAGCCCCGAATAGAAATCCACGTTCGGATAGAGCTTGCGGCTCACGAAGTAGTCGTCTTCGAGCGCGATCCGCTCGAGCTCGAGCGCGATGTCGAGCAGCGGGCTCTTGCCGGTGACCTCGAACACTTCGTAGGCGGTGCGCTTGATGATCTTGGCGCGCGGGTCGTACGACTTGTAAACGCGGTGGCCGAAGCCCATCAACCGGCCTTCGCCGGCCTTGACCTTCTTGATGAAGCCCGGGATGTGGTCGACCGAGCCGATTTCCTTGAGCATCCGCAGCACCGCCTCGTTGGCGCCGCCGTGCAGCGGGCCGTAGAGCGCGGCGGCCGCGCCGGCCAGCGCCGAGAACGGATCGACGTGCGAGCTGCCGATGGCGCGCATCGAGCTGGTCGAGCAGTTCTGCTCGTGGTCGGCGTGCAGGATGAACAGCACGTCGAGCGCGCGCTCGAGCGCCTTGTTGGGCTGGTACTTCACCTCGGTCATCTTGAACAGCATGTTCAGGAAGTTGCCGGTGAAGGTCAGGTCGTTGTCGGGATAGACGTAGGGCCGGCCAATGCTGTGGCGGTAGGCGTAGGCGGCGATGGTCGGCGTCTTCGCGATCAGCCGGTGGATCTGCTTGCGGCGCGAGTTGGCGTCGAAAATCAGCTTGCCGTCCGGATAAAACGTCGACATCGCGCCGACCGTGCTGATGAACACGCCCATCGGGTGGGCGTCGTAGGTGAAGCCCTCCATGAACTTCTTGATGTTCTCGTGCACCATGGTGTGCATGGTGATCGAGTGATTCCACTCGTCGAGCTCTTTCTTGTTCGGCAGCTCGCCGAACAGGATCAGATAGGCGGTTTCGAGATAGCTGCTCGATTCGGCCAGCTGCTCGATCGGATATCCCCGGTACATCAGGATGCCCTTGTCGCCGTCGATGTAGGTGATGTCGCTCTTGCACGCCGCCGTGTTCATGAACGCCGGGTCGTAGGTATACAGCCCGCCATCGTCGCCGCCGGACTTGATTTGTTTGAGGTCGGTGGCGCGGATGGCGCCTTCGGCGATCGGGATCTCGTAGGTCTTCCCGGTCCGGTTGTCGGTAACTGTCAGCGTGTCTGCCATAGGATGATCCGACTAATTTTAGCGGATCGTATCAACAATTTGGCAACTACGAACAGTGACGCTCGGCCAGACCGCGCGAGCGACACTAGGACGGCGGTTCGATC
>JANOZI010000566.1:0-4614 GCA_031429375.1 Acidobacteriota bacterium
CGCCTGTAATAGGGAGAGGCGGGTCTTTAGACCCGGGTAGAGGCGGGTCTTTAGACCCCCCTGCAGAAACACAAATCGATCTAGCCGACATTAATGGCCAGGCCGTCGCGCGGCGCGCGCTGGAGGTGGCCGCTGCCGGCGGGCACAACCTGCTGATGATCGGTCCACCCGGGGCGGGCAAGACGATGCTGGCGAGGCGGTTGCCGGGCATTCTGCCTCCCCTGTCGTTCGACGAGGCGATCGAGGCGACGACCATTCACTCGGTGGCCGGCCAACTGCGGCCCGGTGTCGGCTTGCTCGTCGATCGCCCGTTCCGCGCCCCGCATCACACCATCTCCGACGCGGCACTCGTGGGCGGCGGGACCATGCCGCGTCCTGGCGAAGTCAGCCTGGCGCATCACGGCGTGCTGTTTCTCGACGAGATGCCCGAGTTCGATCGGCGCGTGCTCGAGGCGTTGCGGCAGCCGATCGAGGAAGGCCGCATCACGGTGTCGCGGGCACTGCGATCGGTGGCGTTCCCGGCGCGGTTCGTCCTGGTGGCGGCGATGAACCCATGCCCCTGCGGGTATCACGGCGACGACAAGCGCGTCTGCCGCTGCACGCCGCAGCAGATCGCGAAGTACGGTGGGCGCCTCTCGGGGCCGCTTCGCGATCGGCTCGATCTCATTGTCGAAGTGGAATCGGTGCCGATCAGCGCGCTCACGCAAGGACCGCCGGGAGAAACGTCGGCGGCGGTGCGCGCCCGCGTGCTGGCCGCGCGCGATCGGCAGGCGTCGCGAGCCATGCGGGCCCGCGTCAACGCGCAGCTGACCGGGTCAGAGCTGAAGAAGTTCGCGGCGTTGGATAAAGCCGGACGCACGCTGCTGGAACGATCGGCGGAGCGTCTCCACCTCTCGGCGCGCGGGTTTCACCGGGTCATCCGGGTGGCGCGCACGATTGCCGACCTCGCTGGCGCTGAGGCGATCGCGCTCGATCACCTCGGTGAGGCCCTGCAATACCGCTTTGTTGAGAAGTCGTGACCCCAATCACAAGGTCACGACATCACGAGATGCCAGGAGCAGTGTTACGGATTCGGTTCCTGACAACGCACGACGGCATGATAGCATGATCGCATGAAAACCAGCGGCGATACCCCATCAGGCGAAGTCGAGATCAAGGTGGTCGGCAAGAGCGGCCAGATCTCGCTCGGCAAGCGCTACGCGGGAAAGCTGCTGCGGCTCGAGCGTCGCCGGGATGGAACGGTCCTGCTGACCGCGGTCGCGATGGTTCCGGAGAGTCAGCTCTGGACCACCGAGGAACCGCACCGCTCGCGCATTGCGCGTGGCCTCCAGTGGGCGGCGGCGCATCCGCCTCAGGAAACCGCTGTCGAGGATCTCCTCAAGGGCCCACCGAAGCGAAGCAGGCGCGCCCGTGGCAGCCGGCGGTAGCAAGGTTCGTCTCGAACTGAATAGTCCGGAGTTCCAGGACGTCTTCTTCCGTCTTCAGCCTGAGGACCTCAAGCAAGTCGCCGCCTCGCTTCGTCGGTTGCGCGAGCTCGACTGGACTCTCCTGTATCGCCATACCGGGTTTCGGTGGGAAGCGATCGAGCACTTGAAGGCGCCGAATGGGGCGAAGATGTACTCGCTTCGCCTGAGCCAGCGGATCCGCGCGGTGGCGTTTCGTGATGGCGAGTTCCTGCGAATAATCTCACTACACCCCGACCATGACTCGGCGTACGAGCGATAGCCGCGTTATTCAAGTCAAGCTGTCGAGTTTGGACTCCGGACCACGCTAGTTTTCAATCGCGACGAGGCTTGTCCAGACGTCTACCATGCCCCGCTAAGGCGCGCTCAAGCAGTAGCCGTCGCTCGGCGGTGTGCGCTATTGCACTGCCAGGTCATCACTGGTATGTTGGCCGCCGGTTTCGGCCATGCCTCGTCGGAACAGAGATCGAGCGAGACTGGTTGATGACGAACACTCGTATCCCTACCAACTCGTTCCAACCGGAGGCACCAATGAACAGACGAGAATTTTTCAGGCAGGCTGGAATCGGATCGGCAAGTTTGGTTGCTGTTCCAGCTCTCGCTCACGCACTGACCGTCGCCGAGTCGGCGCGTTCAGGGCCGAAACCCGGTGAGCCCGCCAGCCCATTCGTGGTCCTGCTTAGTGGCACCTATCAACCAGTGGGGCGTTGTCCGGACCTTGGACTATTGCTGGTGAACCACTGTGACGGGTCATACAAAACAACCAAGATTTACCCCGTCAGCGCGGACGAGAGCGGGCACGCCAATCAAGGCAATCACCTGGGCGATCGCGACCGCGAAGCGGCGAAGGCGATCGGCAACTTTTACGTGTCGCTAGGCAGCGATAAGCCGGTTGCCTACGACCTCCCTGGAGGCGCGTTGGCGATGGTTTTCACCGGCAGCAATGTTCAGCGGATCCCCGACGGGCAGGGTGGGATCTTCATCGTCGGAACCTTCGACCTGACCATAACCGAGGCGAACGGGATCTATGAGTCTTTCGTCGGCGGTCGTAACAAGATGGTGGACATCCTCCATCGGCTAGCTGATGGCACCTTCGTGGAACACTGCAACTGCATCATCAGCCGGCCCTAGCAGCCTGCGGCAATCAAGTGACGTGAGAATCTGCGGCGCTTGAGCGAAGCCGCTGGCGCGGTTTCGTTCAAGGTCGCCGGTGTTACCTGGGTCTCAGGCTTGCAGGTTTGAGGGTGAGCTATCGCTATTTCGTTGTCGGCCGTGCGAATCCGTGAAGGTAGGCGGTTCCTGCGATCAAAAGGCGAAGAAATTCTTTGTATTTCTAGGATCCGCGGGCGCCGTGTTAGCCTTACGGGTTCTCGGCGGGTGCCGGAGAGTCCCAAACAGCTCAGCTAGTTAATGCTTTCGAAACGCTACACGATCGTCGTGGCCGACCGCGGAACCGGAGTTGTGCGCAGGTTTACCATCAGCCTGATGCCGGCCCTGGTCGTCGTGTTCATGGTCGTCGGTCTGCCGATGCTCATCGGCATGGGCGCCGCGTGGAAAGCCAAGGCTGAGGTCCAACATCTGTTCCTCGCGGCTTCAACGCTCGAGCTCGAAAACGCCAATTACCGCGCCGCCACCGAGGCGCTCGCCGGCCAGATCATGGCCCTGCAGACGACGATGTCGGACCTCGGTTCGCAAGCCGCTTTGGATCCCTCGCTGCAAAACTCCATGGGCCAGCTGCCCGCGTTCGTCCGGAACAGCGCGATGGGCGGCCCCAGCGCGGGCGCCGCGCTGACGTCGATGACGCCCGGCCTGACTTCGCCTGAAAACACCTTTGGCCTGCTGAAGGATCTGCTCCAGGGTCTCGAAAGCCGCCTCCAGCTGGTGCGCAGCGACGTCGACAAGCGCAACCTGCTTGCCGCGGCGACACCGTCGATTTGGCCGACCCACGGCTGGCTGTCGTCGGGCATGGGCAACCGCGCGGATCCGCTGACCGGCGAACGCGATTTCCACCCCGGCCTCGACATTTCCGCCGACAAGGGCGATGCGGTGTATGCCACGGCCGACGGCAAGGTCACACACGCGTCGCCCAACGGCAACTACGGCAACCTCGTGATCCTCGAGCACGGCTACGGCCTCGAAACCCGCTACGGCCACCTGTCGGCGTTCAAGGTCAACGAGGGCCAGGACGTCAAACGCGGCGACCTGCTCGGCCTCGTCGGCTCGACCGGGCGCACCACCGGTCCGCACCTGCATTACGAAGTGCGCGCCAACGGCCGCATTCTCAATCCGCTCCAGCTGTTGCTTAATCCGCGCCGCAGTGCGGCAAATTAAGACCCCATGAGGGCCGAACGGCCCGAGTCTCACGAGCGAAGCGAGTCCCAGGAGGCGCGAAGCGCCGACTCCGACGAGCGGCCGTAGGCCGCGAGTCCCAAGGTATAATCGGGAGATAGGCATCCTGCCTTCTTCCCATCATGCTTGGCCAGCTCCTCACTAAAGTCCTCGGCAGTCAGAACGACCGCGACCTCAAGAAGCTGCGCCCGCGCGTCGCCGAAATCAACGCCTTCGAACCCGCGATCCAGGCCCTCAGCGACGAGCAGCTGCGCGCCAAGACGCTCGAGTTCAGGACCCGGCTCGCCAACGGCGAGACGATAGACGAGGTGCAGGCCGAGGCGTTTGCGGTGGTGCGCGAAGCCGGCAAGCGCGTGCTGCAGATGCGGCATTACGACGTCCAGCTGATCGGCGGCATCGTGCTGTACAACGGCACCATCGCCGAAATGAAGACCGGTGAAGGCAAGACGCTCGTCGCGACGCTACCCGCGTACCTGGTCGCTCTAGAAGGCAAAGGCGTCCACGTCGTCACCGTCAACGACTACCTGGCGCGCCGCGACTCGGAGTGGATGGGCCGTCTTTACCGCTTCCTCGGCATGACGGTCGGCGTCATTCAACACGACCTCAACGACCAGCAGCGCCAGGTCGCCTACGGCTGCGACATCACCTACGGCACCAACAACGAGTTCGGCTTCGACTACCTGCGCGACAACATGAAGTTCGAGCTCGCGCATTACGTGCAGCGCGGCCATCACTACGCGATTGTCGACGAAGTCGACAGCATCCTCATCGACGAGGCGCGGACGCCGCTCATCATCTCCGG
>JANOZI010000567.1:0-11521 GCA_031429375.1 Acidobacteriota bacterium
GCTGCGAGGGCCGAAAGACAGGCAAGGCGGGATATGCTCCGGCCTGCGCGAACGAATGGGTCCGCGGCATTTGCGAGAAGCCGCGGATCAAGTACGCCGAGTGTCCTCATCGTCGATTCCTAGGAGTCATTGGCCGCGAGGTCACAGCGGCGGTTAAGCTGGACTCCACCACTGGCAGACATTGTGCGCGCGGAAGGAACCCGCAGGCTCTCGCGATACTCTTAATCGTGACACGTCGGCTTCGAGCTGCTCTGGCCCGGCCTTGACTCATGGTGAATAGTGACGCTCGGTAACTTTGATCGAACTGTAGCCGAGTAACCAGCCCTGATGCTCCGCACGGAGACATGCATGCTGAAGACGATGGTGAGTGTAATGGCAAGGCGGACTCGCCGTTATGAAGGCAGGAGGAACTCTCATGGAGAAGGATGTTGTCTGCGGCATGCAAATCGATCCGGCCAAGGCGGCCGGGACCAGCGAGTACCAGGGGAAGACCTATTACTTCTGCTCGAACAGCTGCAAGGCCAAGTTCGACGCCAAGCCGGCTCAATTCGCAAAGTAACGCCAATGGGCGCGGGGCGGCGGCCCCGCGTCATTGCGACGCCGTACTGAACCGCCTGCCGTCGCGTTAACCAGCTGGAGGCCGCAGTGGCGACGCATCAACATCACACCGCCGACTCGAACGATGTCCTCGACCCGGTTTGCGGGATGACTATCTCTCCAGCAGACGCGGTCGGCACATTGGAACATGCCGGGCACACCTACCATTTCTGCAGCGACACGTGTCTGCAGACCTTTCGCGAGCACCCCGCCACATTCGTTAGTGCAGAGCCGCGCGCGAGCGCTTCTCCCGCCGATGAGGCGGCCGAATACACCTGCCCTATGCATCCGGAGATCCGGCAGAACGGGCCAGGCTCTTGTCCGATCTGCGGCATGGCCCTGGAGCCGGTGAAAGTAACGCTCGACGAGGGACCGAACGAGGAACTCCAGGACATGACACGGCGGTTCTGGTGGTCCCTCGCGATCATGGCGCCGATGCTCGCCTTGATGGCGGCCGAGTTCCTACCCGGCCATCTGCTTCACCGACTACCTGCCGGCTGGCTGAACTGGATCGAGCTCGCGCTCGCGACACCGGTGGTGCTGTGGGGCGGCTGGCCGTTTTTTCAGCGCGGCTGGGCATCGGTGGTCTCGATGCACCTCAACATGTTTACCCTGATCGCCCTCGGCGTCGGCGCAGCCTATGGATACAGCGTCGTCGCGACGCTGGCTCCTGGACTGTTCCCCGGGTCAGTCCGAATGGGCGATCACGTTGCGGTGTATTTCGAGCCGGCAGCCGCGATCGTTGTCCTGGTCTTGCTCGGCCAGGTTCTCGAACTGCGAGCACGTGCCGGCACCAGTGCCGCCATTCGAAACTTGCTCGGGCTGGCACCGAAGCTCGCACACAAGATCGCCGCGTCCGGCACCGAGGACGATATCCCCGTAGAGCACGTGCAGGTAGGCGATCGACTCAGAGTCCGGCCCGGCGAACGCATTCCGGTTGACGGCGTCGTGGCTGAGGGCGTGACGACCATCGACGAGTCGATGGTGAGCGGCGAACCGATCCCGGTTGAGAAGGCCGTCGAGTCGAAGGTCACTGGCGGCACGGTGAACGGTACCGGATCCTTTGTCATGACCGCGGAGCGCGTTGGTGCCGACACGCTGCTGGCGCAAATCGTGCGGATGGTCAGCGAAGCGCAACGCTCCCGAGCGCCGATTCAGCGTCTTGCCGATACCGTCTCGGGCTGGTTTGTGCCAGTCGTCATCCTCGTTGCGATCATCACCTTCGGCGTCTGGGCGATCTACGGTCCTGCACCGCGGTTTGCTCACGCGATTGTGAACGCGGTCGCGGTGCTGATCATCGCCTGCCCATGCGCGCTCGGCCTCGCCACGCCGATGTCGATTATGGTGGGCACCGGACGCGGCGCGGAACTGGGGATCCTGCTCCGGAATGCCGAGGCGCTCGAGCTATTCGAGAAGGTCAACACGATCGTCGTGGATAAGACCGGCACATTAACGGAGGGCAAGCCCCGGCTCACGCTCGTTGAGCCCACTGCCGGCTTCACTGAGGACGTCGTGCTCAAGCTCACGGCGAGTCTCGAGAATGTCAGCGAACACCCGCTCGCACGGGCCATTGTCGATGGGGCTCGCGAACGAGGGACGACTCTCGCCCCTGTGTCTGACTTCGCATCGGCCACCGGCAAGGGCGTCAGTGGCGTCGTGGAAGGTCGCACGGTGACGATCGGCAACCTTCGGCAGATGGCGGATCTCGGCGTCGATCTTTCGGGCGTGCGATCACGCGCCGACGCGCTGCGCGCACAAGGCCAGACGGTAATGCTGGTGGCGATCGACGCGACTGCTGCGGGGCTGATAGCGGTCGCGGATCCCATCAAGGAGTCGGCTCGAGAGGCCATCAGGGACCTGAAGGCACAGGGCATCGATGTCGTGATGCTGACAGGCGATAACAGGACCACGGCAATGGCGGTTGCACAGTCACTGAGCATCGAGCACGTGGAGGCTGACGTCCTGCCTGATCAGAAGGCCGCAGTCGTCCAGCGACTCCAGAAGGAAGGAAAGGTCGTGGCCATGGCCGGCGACGGCATCAACGATGCGCCTGCGCTGGCCCAGGCAAACGTCGGCATTGCCATGGGTACGGGCACGGACGTCGCGATGGAGAGCGCCGGGGTGACGCTCGTCAAGGGTGATCTGCGCGGCATCGTTCGGGCGCGTGCGTTGAGCACGGCGACGATGAAGAACATTCGACAAAATCTGTTCTTCGCGTTCGTCTACAACGCTCTTGGAGTGCCGGTCGCGGCGGGCATTCTTTACCCCTGGTTTGGAATCCTTCTGAGCCCAATGCTCGCCAGCGCTGCGATGACTTTTAGTTCCGTTTCAGTCATTGCCAATGCTCTCCGACTGAGGCGCGTGAATTTATGAGTTCGAGCGCACGTGCGACGACGATCGAACGCGAAGAAAATCGAGCCGAATCCCTCGTCTCCGAAATACATCTCAGAATTGCGCCGCCAGGGCGTCGGCCAGACGGTCGATGTCGTCGCGGCTTGTATAGACGTAGGCGGAAGCGCGCGCGGCTTCAGAAACGCCGAAGCGTTTCAGCAACGGCAGCGCCGCCATGTCACCGGCGCGAATGGCGATGCCTTTCGAATCCATTGCCGTGGCAATCGCCAGTGACGACTTGCCGGCGATCACAAACGTAAATACCGGCAGGCGGTTCTCCGGCGACGTCGGTCCGATCAGGCGCAACCCCTTGACCTCACGCAGTCGCGCAAGACCGTGACGCACCAGGTCCTGATCGTGACGCCACGTCGCGTCTTTGCCCATCGCGGTCAGGAAGTCGATCGCCGCGGCCAACCCGACCGGTCCGGCCACATCAGGCGTGCCCGCCTGGAACTTCAGCGCGCCGTGCTCCATCGTGGACCGCTCGAAATCCGCTTCGTGGGCCATGTTGCTGCCGACGTGGTACGGAGGCATCGCATCCAGCAGCTCCAACCGGCCCCACACGACGCCGGTCGCCATCGGCCCCAGGGTTTTATGACCGGAGAACACGTAGAAGTCGCAGCCAAGCTCCTGCACGTCCACGCTCACGTGCGGCACGGCTTGCGCGCCGTCGATGACGACGCGGGCGCCGGCCTGCCGGCCGAGCGCGCAGATCTCCCTGGCCGGATTGACGACGCCAAGAACGTTGGACACGTGGCTGAAGGCGATGAGCCGCGTCTTGGCGGAGATCATCTGCTGCAGCTGGTCGATCCGAAGCCGGCCGTCGTCAGCCACGTCGGCCACGCGCACGGTCGCGCCCGCCTGCCGTGCGGCTCGCGTCCACGGCAGCAGGTTGGAGTTGTGCTCCGCGATCGTGAGGATGACCTCGTCACCGGCGCGGAGATTCGCGGCGCCCCACGTGCCGGCAATCAGATTGATCCCCTCGGTCGAGCCTCTCGTGAAGATCACTTCATTGGAACTCGGCGCGTTGATAAATCGCGCCACCGTCTGCCGCGCAGCGGCCAGGCGGGACGCCGCGCGGCGCGCGAGCGTGTGCACGGGAGCCGGATTGGCATTGTCGGTGGCGTAGAAATCAGCCAGCGCGTCGATCACCGCCTGGGGGCGCAGGGTCGTCGCGGCACTATCCAGATAGACGAGAGGCCGCCCGCCGATCTGTTGACGCAGCGCCGGAAACGACGCGGCACTCGGCTGTCTTCGCAGGCGGCCAGCCGGCGGAAGCCCCACTGCGGGAACGGCGGCTACGGCGCAAAGCGAGAGGAAGCGGCGGCGGTCCAGGGTGGCCATGAAGTGACTGTAACTACTGTTACACCGTATTGTCAACTCGTTACAGGCGCGAGTGGCGCCGGTCCTCACGGCTCGCAGCGCCAGACCGGGTGGTCCGCGCCCGCGCTATACTCGGCAACAGTAGTTACACGCCCGATGCCGAAACCCATTGCCCGCGCCAGGACCGTTTCTGGCCCTCAGCCCATGCCCGGCGCCGGGCCGCGGCGGTGGCTGATGCTCGTTCACCAACTTCCGCCACACCCTTCGAATTTGCGGGTCCGCACCTGGCGCCGCCTCCAGGAACTGGGGGCGGTGGCGGTCAAGCAGTCCGTCTACATGCTGCCGGACACCCCGGGATCGCGTGAGGACTTCGAATGGCTGAAGGTTGAAATTGAGGGCGCCGGCGGTGAGGCGATCGTCTATTCGGCCGATCATGTCGAGCCGGCGGCCGAGACCGCGCTGGTCGAGCAGTTCCGCCAGGTGCGGCAGCAGGCCTACGCGGAGCTCGCCGGCGAATTGCAGCGGATTCAGCGCGCGGGCGCGCCTCGGCCGGACCCCTCCGGCCGGCGCCGGCATCTCGCGCGCTATCGAGAGCGGTTTGCCGCGATCGAGCGCGTCGATTTCTTCGGCAGCGCCGGCCGCGATCGCGTGGTGACGTTGCTCAACGACCTGGAAGGACCGTCGGCGGCCAGGGGAAAACGGCGACCGCCGGCGGGCGGCCCGGCCGACGCCGGCCTCTACGACGGCCGGGTGTGGGTGACGCGGCCGCGGCCCGGCGTCGATCGCATGGCGTCCGCCTGGCTGATCCGGCGATTCATCGATGCGAAGGCCCGGTTTGGGTTCATCACCGACGTCAAGAGCGCGGGCGACGCGCTGCCGTTCGACATGTTCGGTGCCGGGTTCGGGCACGAGGGCGACCACTGCACCTTCGAGACGCTGGCGGCCCGCTTTGACATCCGCGATCCCGCCGTGACGCGCATCGCTGAAATCGTTCACGACCTCGACCTCAAGGACGGCAAGTTTGGCGCAGCCGAGGCGGCCACCCTTGGCATCGCGATCGACGGCTTGCAGTTGTCGTCGACGGACGACAGCCTGCTGCTGGAACACGGGATGACCCTTTTCGAAGCGCTCTATCGGTCGTTCGGCCAGTCGATTCGGCCGGCACGCCCTCGCGCGGCCGTCACCCGCAAGCGCAAAGGCAGCCGCCCGAAATAAGCGAGATGATCGCATGACACTGAAATCCAACCTCCTGATTCTCGGATCCGCCGCCGTCCTGTTGGCGGGTGCTCTCTCCGTACGAGTGTCGTCGCACTCCGTTCCGGGCCAAGGCAGCGCCGCCGCGACGACCGTTCAATCGGGGGCTACGTACGCCGGCTCGCAAAGCTGCCGGCGTTGCCACACCGCCACCTACGAGCGCTGGTCAAAGACTCGAATGGCCAACGTCGTGACCGATCCGAAAGCGCACCCTGAGGTCGTCCTGCCCGATTTCTCCAAGCCCGATCCCCTCCTCACGTTCAAGCTCGACGAGGTGGCGTTCGTCTACGGTTCAAAATGGAAACAGCGGTATTTCACGAAACGCGGCAACGACTATTTTCCGTTGCCCGCGCAGTGGGACGTCGCCAACCGGGTGTGGCGGCCGTACTTCGTGCAGCCCAATACAGACTGGTGGGTGCCGCACTATCCGGCCGACAACATGCAGCGGCCGACCGGCGCGCTCTGCGACGGCTGCCATTCCGTCAATTACGACCTGAAAACCAACACGGTCAAGGAATGGAACGTGGGCTGCGAGAGATGCCACGGTCCCGGCAGCGAGCACATCGCCACACCGACCGTCGCGAATATCGTCAACCCGGCGAAGCTGGATTTCGTCCGCGCCAACGACACCTGCATTCAGTGCCACTCGCAGGGACAGCCGCTGCACAACCCGATCGAGGGCAAGTACGTCGACTGGCCGGCGGGGTTCGAGCAGGGCAAGCAGCTGAAGGATTTCTGGGAGCTCGAGGACCACAAGCTTGGCGAGACGACGTTCACGCATTTTGCGGATGGCACGGCCCACAAGAACCGCATGCAGGGCAATGACTTCGTGCAGAGCGTGATGTACCGGCGCGGCGTGACGTGCTCGAGCTGTCACGATGCTCATGGCACGCCGAACGATGCGCTGTTGATCAGGCCGGCACGCGATATTTGTCTGACCTGCCACAACTCGGCGTCGCCCAACGGACCGCACGCGCCGACGATCGAGGCACACACCCACCACGCACGCGGAAGCGCAGGCAGCGATTGCATCGCCTGTCACATGCCGAAAATCGAGCAGACCATCGCCAACGTCAACGTCCGCAGCCACACCTTCGCGTTCATCACGCCGAAAATGACGGACGACTTCAAGATCCCCAACCCATGCACGTCATGCCATGCCGATAAGTCAACGGCGTGGGCGCGCGAAGCCTTGCGCAGCTGGCCGGGGGTATCGCCATGGCGAGGCGGCGACGAGCCATGAACCGTGTGCGGGTGTGCGTCGCGATCCGTCAGGCCCGCGGTTGAGGGAGCAGCTCCAATATCTGACGGACGACGACGTCGGGTCGCTCGGCGGCATCAGCAACGATTGCTCCAGAAGGCTCCTCCAGGATGGCGAACTGACTATCGAGCATGTCTGCCTTCATGAAGTGTGAGGTTCGCCGGACAATGCGCGACCGGATGAGATCTTTCGAGGCTTGAAGGTATACCCAGGTCACCGGCACACCGGTGGCGAGGGACTCGCGATATTGCCGCTTCAGCGCCGAGCAGGCGACGACGAGGTCTTCACCGCGGCCAACGAAGTCGCGAATGTGCGAGTGGATGGCGGCCAGCCAGGGCTCACGGTCCTCGTCCGTCAGTGGCGTGCCGCAGCTCATCTTGGCGATATTGGCGGCCGAGTGCAGCGCGTCGCCTTCCTGGAATGAGCAGTTCAGCACGGTCGCCAACATCTTGCCGATCGTGGACTTGCCCGATCCGGATACGCCCATCACGACGACAATCATGGACGGTCCCGATTGTGCCACCTGCGAACTCGTCCTGACAACGCTGCTCGATCGGTCTCAGAGCCGGTCGGCTGCTCCTTCGCCGGGGCTCAGCTTGCAGACGCGCTCATTGCTCCACCCCTGACGCCAATCCGGCGCAGCTCAGCCACGAAGCCCGGCCGGCCATTCCTGGTGGCTCTGCTAGAATCGCAGGACTGATGGCCCAACGACATGTCACGCTGGCGGGAAAGTCCCTCGATCGCGCGCGCCACGTCTGCGCCTTCTTTAACTCCAAGGACGAGGAATATCGCGTCCTGATGCCGTTCATCCAAGAGGGTTTCGCTCGCGGTGAGAAGGCCTTTCATATCGTGAAAGAAGACCAGCACGACAACCATCGCGCCGCACTGTCCCGGGCGGGCGTACCGGTCACCGCAGCGGAAGGCTCCGGACAATTCGAGCTGCGACGCTGGGAAGACGCCTACTTGCGCGATGGTCACTTCGACCAGAACCGCATGCTGGCGCTGATCGAAGAAGTCTTGCAAGCCGGCACGGCGCAAGGCTATCCGCTGACGCGTCTGGTCGCCAACATGGAATGGGCGCCCGAGGATCTGCCAGAGCGTCACGGCGGATTTTCGACACGACGTCGTCATCCTCGATATTGGCTTACCCGGGTTGGACGGTTATGAAGTTCGACATCGAACAACTGCTCGCCGAGCACGGCGCGTCGATCCACAACTAGACTGGTGCGCTGTGTCGGGCTGTCATGCTCTGTTCATCCGATCGCAGTCATAATTGAATGCTGGTGAAAGTTGCAGAGCAGATGCTCGCGGACGGGCGTCGCTTATTTCAAACGCGCAGCCTCGTCCCGCTGGCGCTCACGCCGATCGTGGTCCTGGCATTGCCAGACTCGTCGGCAGTGGCCGAACGGCTTGGCGATGCCGGGTGCCAGGCGGTGCAGTGGCTGTCGTTGTCCGTCGCCTTGCTCGGCATGCTCGTCCGATGCGGGACGGTTGCCTTCGCGCCTGACGGCACCTCGTCCCGCGACACCCGCGCCCTGAAAGCGCCGGCCCTCAATACTACCGGGCTCTACTCCATCGTCCGGCACCCGCTGTATCTTGGCGCCGGATTGATGTGGCTCGGCGTCGCGATGTCGCTGCGCGTCTGGTGGCTCGTCGTGATCGTGGCGATAGTCTATTGGCTGTACGTGGAGCGGCTGATGTTGGCCGAAGAGGCGTTTCTGGATGCCACCTTTCCGGAGGAATTCACGGCGTGGGCGTCGCGCACGAACGCGATTCTGCCACGGCTGTCGGCGTGGCGGCCGGCGACCGGGCCGCTCCAGCTCAAGCGCCTGTCGAGCGAGCACAACGGGCTGTTGACCATCGGCATCTCGTTTCCGCTGCTGCAATACCTCGCGAACTTCGCGGGCGACGGCCGATCGTGGCATGACTGGTCCGCGCGGCACAGCGGCCTGATGCTGCTGTTCGAAATCACGGTCGCGATCTCAGTGCTGTGCATCCTGCTGCGGCGGTTGCCGGCCGTGTCAACAGCGACGCGCGACCGCAACGCCCGCCGCGAGTACTAGTGTCTCGTTTCACAAGTCCTGTTGCATTCGGCCCGCGCTGCATCCCGCCTGAAAGGCGCTACTGATTCAGCGGATGCGGGCCACGAGTGGCGACCGCACAACCGCGGCGCGCCAGGTGTGCGCGCGGAGTGAGCTTCACCGAGGACCTCGCGAACGCGGCCTAATTAGCGATGCGCGAACGGCCGCGCAGTTTGATCGCGCCGTACAGTCCGGGCACGACCAGCAGCGTGACCACGGTCGACAGCGTCAACCCGCCAATCACGGCCAGCGCGAGCGGCTTCTGCAGCTCCGCCCCGGCGCCGAGTCCGAGCGCAAGCGGCAACAGGCCGAACAAGGTACAGAACGTCGTCATCAGGATTGGCCGGAGGCGGATGCGGCCGGCATGCGCGATCGCCGTCTCGAACGGTTCGCCTTGTTCATGGAGGCGCTCCGAGAAATCGAGCAGCATAATGCCGTTCTTCACCACCAGGCCGATCAGCAGAATGATGCCCATCGCCGACGACACGTTGAGATCGGTGCCGGTCAATCGCAGCAACAGCAGTGCGCCGCCGAGCGACAGCGGAGCCGCGAGCAGAATCAGGATCGCCGGGACCCAGGCGCGGAACTGGATCACGAGAATCGTGAACACCAGGACGATGCCGATGCCGAACACCATCAGCAGCTCGCGGAACGATTGCTGCTGCGACTCGTACTGCCCGCCGATCTCGTAGCTGTAGCCGACCGGCAGCTTGAGCGCGTCGAGTTGCGTGCGAATCTCGCCGACGGCGCTGCCAAGGTCGCGGCCCTCGAGGTGACCGCTGACGACCGCGACGCTGCGCAGGTTCTCGCGCAACAGCTCCGACTGGCCGTTCGAGCGTTGCATTTGCGCCACGGTGGCGAGGGGAATCAATTTGCCGTCGCCGCTGCGAATCAGCGTCTGTCCGGTCCGCGCCGGGTCGAACCGCACCTCGTCGGGCAGCCGCACGCGCACCGGAATACGACGATCGAGCAGGCGTAGATCGGTCGCCACGCTGCCGAGCCACGACGCTGCCAGTTGCTGACTGACGTCTGCGACGGTCAGCCCGAAGCGGCCGGCCGCGACCGGATCGACATGCCAGGTGACCTCCGGATTGCCTTGCTGCATGCCCACCACGTCGACGACGCCGTCGATTTTCTGGAGCATCTCTTCGACCGGTTCGGACAGGCCTTCGAGCACCGCCGTGTCATCGCCGAAGATCTTCACCTCGATTGGCGTCGGGCTGCCCTCGAGATCGCCGAGCATGTCCTGAAGAAGCTGGACGAACTCGATCTCAGCCAGCGGCGCGGCCTCCTGCAGCTTCGGCCGCATCTCGCTGATGATCTCTTCCGAACTGCTGCTGCGATCGCCTCGCGGTTTCAAACGCACGAGAATATCGCCGGTGTTCTGCGCCGTCGCGAACAGACCGAGCTCCGACCCGGTGCGGCGCGAGTAGGACGCGACCTCGGGTGTCGCCGCCACGACCTTCTCCATCGCCCTGACGGTGCGGTCGGTCTCGCTCAGCGCGCTGCCTGCCGGAGTCAGGTAGTCGATGACGAAGCCGCCTTCATCCGCCGGCGGCAGAAAACCGGTCGCCGTCGTCGAAAACAGCAACACCGTGACGCCCGCGAGCAGCACCGCGATCAACACGGCCACGACACGATGGGCGAGCATGCCGTCGAGCCAGCGTTGATAGTGGCGATCGAGCCAGCCGCCGTGAGTCTCAGGCTTCGCGGAGGTGATCGACCACCGCGCCAGCAGCGGCACCACCGTCACCGACAGCGCCAACGACAGCAACACCGCCACCGAGAGGCTGAGCGATAACGCGCGGAAGAATTGCCCGGGCACGCCGGACAGCAAGCCGAGCGGCGCAAACACCACGACCGTCGTCAGCGTGGAACTGACCAGGGGCGCCATCAGTTCCGACACCGCGTCAGCGACGCCGGCCTCGCCCTCGCCGGCGCGGCGATGAATGTTCTCCACGACGACCACCGCGTCGTCGATGACCAGGCCGATCGCCACGGCCAACCCGCCCATGGACATCTGGTTGATGGTCCCGCCGAAGATCCTCATGAACACGAATGTCGGAATGACCGCGAGCGGGAGGGTCAAGGCCGCGACCAGCGTGAGGCGGAAGTTCCGCAGGAAGATCAGCAATACGATAATCGCGAGCACCCCGCCGATCAGAATGGCGTCCCGGACGCTGGCGATCGATTCGGACACGAATTCCGCGAGATCGTAGACGCGGCTGATCTTGATGCCACTCGGCAGCGTCGCCGCCAGGCGTGCCAGCGCCTCGTCAACCCCTTGTTTGAGCGCCAGGATGCTGGCACCGATCTGCTGCGAGATGCTGATCGAGATGGCGTCGCGCCCGTTGCCGGTGACGAGCAGGGTGCGGTCCGGCGAGCCCGGCACGACCTTGCCGAGATCCGACACGCGGATCGTGGCGCCGTTCTTCATCAGCACCGGTGCAGCCGCGATGTCGTCCGCTGACGCCCATAATCCGGACGCGAGCGCGAGGTGTTGCTGCCCGGACTCGCTGAATCGTCCTACCGGGGCGAGCTGGTTCTGCGCCGCGAGTGCGTCCGAGACGTCTTTGACCGTGAGCTCGGCTGCGGTGAGCTTCAATGGATCGAG
>JANOZI010000568.1:0-5915 GCA_031429375.1 Acidobacteriota bacterium
GACAGGGAGAAGGACAGATGAGTTACGACAAGAGCGAAGCGATCGGCGGATTGATTGGCAGCCCGGTGAATCGCCGCGACTTCGCCAAGCGCGCCATGCAGACGGGCCTGTGGGCCGCCGCCGGCGCCAGCGTCGTCGGCCGGAGCGCGCCCGCCCGGCTCTTTCACCTTTGCAATGGAGATTTCGCTATGCACCCACACCGCAAGAACATCGTTCGCGCCACCGCGCTCTGCCTGGCTCTTGCCGCCTTCGCCACACCGGCCTCGGCCGATTGGCTGCTCACGCCGTACGCCGGCCTCACCTTCGGCAAGAACGCCGACTTCGGCGACGTCGGAGATTTCGAGGACAACTTCGAAAAGCGAATCACCTTTGGGCTCAACGCTGCGTGGATGGGCGCCGGCATCATCGGTTTCGAGGCCGATTTCGGATCGACGCCCAACTTCTTCGAGACGACCACGGGCAACCGCAACTTTAATTTCGGCGATTCCAACGTCACGACCCTGATGGGTAATGTCGTGCTCGCCGCCCCGATCGGCGGGACCACAGGCAAGGGATTCCGCCCTTACGGCTCGGCCGGAGTCGGGCTGTTGCGCAGCAACGTCGATGGTGGCTCACTGTTCGACGATCTCAGCCAGAACGAGTTGGGTTTCAACATCGGCGGCGGCGCTCACGCCTTCTTCAGCGACAACATCGGACTGCGCGGTGACGTCCGGTATTTCCGCGGACTGCAGAAGGGTGACGACAACGGCCGTGACCTCGACCTGAAAGACTTCAGTTTCTGGCGCGGCACGCTCGGCGTGACGTTCCGGTTCGGCGGCTAACCCGGCGGCGTCACGTTCAGTTCTGAAGAATCCGTTCGTCAAAAAAAACAGCAACGAGGAGTCAAGCATGCGAACACAGATCATCGGCCTGTCTGCAATTTTCATCGTCGCACTGGCGATGATGCCGGGGCAGGCGTCCAGTCACCGTGAAGCCCCGCTCATCGCGCAAGACCCGACGGCGGACAATACCGACCTTTACGCGTTCGTCTCTCCGGATGATTCGACCAAGGTCACCCTGATTTCGAATTTCATCCCGTTTCAGGATCCGAATGGCGGGCCAAATTTCTACCCGTTCGATCCGAACGTGGTCTACGCCATCCACATCGACAACAACGGCGATGCGGTTGAGGACATCACCTACGAGTGGCGGTTCACGACCGAGGTCCGCAACCCGGCGACGTTCCTCTACAACACCGGGGTCGTCACGTCGCTGGACGATCCGGACCTGAACGTCCGCCAGTTCTATCGCCTGACTCGCATCGACGGTCCCCGTCGCACCGGCACGGTCAGGGAATTGTCGGGCCGGCTGCCGGTGCCGCCGCCCAACATCGGTCCGCGCTCGACGCCCGACTACGGAGCGCTCGCCGGCGGCATCCAGCAGCTCGCCGGCGACATCCGCGCTTTCGCCGGACAGCGTGACGAGGGTTTCTATGTTGACCTCGGCATCTTCGATCTTCTGGGCGTTGGCTCAGGGGTGATTGAGAGCAGCACGAGCGGCTTCAACGTCAGCTCGTTGGCGATCCAGGTGCCGAAGTCAGCCCTCACCCGGAGCGGCGCGGCACCCGCGAGCCTGACCGATCCCAACGCGATCATCGGCGTGTGGTCCACCGCGAGCCGCTTCGCGACCCGGACGCTCAGTGCCGGCGCGCAGAATCACAGCGGCGCGCTGGTCCAGGTGTCGCGGCTCGGCAATCCGCTGGTGAACGAAGTCGTGATTGACCTGGCCCGCAAGGACGCGTTCAACAGCCTCGAGCCCACTGGCGACGCGGCCGCGCTCGATCGCGTCACCGATCCCGAAGCGCCCAAGCTGCTGAAGCTGATCTTCAACGTCGACTCGCCCCCAGCGCCGCGTAACGACCTGGTCGCGATTTTCCTGATGGGCATTCCCGGGGCGAACCAGCCCGCAGGGGTGCGCCCGGCAGAAATGCTCCGCCTCAACATGGCGGTACCCCCGGCCACCTCGCCCAACCGAATGGGCGTGCTTGGCGGCGACCTGGCCGGATTCCCGAACGGACGCCGCGTCGGTGACGACGTGCTCGACATCGTCCTGCAGGCGGCGGCCGGCGCCACCCCGCTGACCCCGGCGTTCCTCCGCTCTCCAAACAACGGGCTCGGCGACGGCGTGAACGAGAACGACCGACCGTACCTGCCGAACTTCCCGTATCTGGCCATCCCGCACGCCGGTAATCGGTAATCCCGGACATGACGCGCGCGCTGCTGCCCCTTGCCCTGATCGTGGCCATCGCCATCGTGGTGGTGGCCACGGTCAGGGACGCGCGCGACACGACCGCCGCAGCGCCCGCGGCGCGCCCGGCCGGGCCGATGGCCGGCACGTCCCGGCAGCAGCTCACTCGGACTGTCGAAGCGATGACGGCCCGGATTGCCGCGACACCGAAGGACGGCGCGGCGGTCGTCCGGCTGGCCGATGCGTTGATTCGTCTGCAACGCGTGAACAACGATGGCCGTGCGGTGATCACCGCGGAAGAGCGGCTGCGAGCCTTCCTGAAGCACGACCCCCGTCACTACGAAGCCCAGCGCATGCTGGCCGCCGTGCTGCTGTCACAGCACCGGTTCGGCGACGCGATCGCGCAGGCCAACAAGGTCAGCGCGATGGATCCGCGTGATGCCTGGAACTTCGGCGCCATCGGCGATGGCTATATCGAGCTGGGTGACTACGATCGCGCGTTCGCGGCGTACGACCGGATGGGCCAGTTGCAACCGGGCCCCCCGGCGTACGCGCGCACGTCGCACGCCCTGGAGATCAAGGGCGATCTGGCCGGCGCGCTCGAGTACATGCGTCGCGCCGCGGACGGTTCGTGGTCGAACGATACCGAGGCCCAGGCCTGGCACTACTCCCAAGTGGGAGAGCTCCTGCTTCAACAGGGCCGGCTTGGCGATGCGAAGCGTGAGTTCGAACATGCGGAGGCCACCTTTCCCAACCATCCACTGGCGAGGGCCGGATTGGCCAAGGTGAAGATCGCGGAAGGCGACCTGGCTGGTGCGAGGCTGGCGTACCAGGAGCAGCTGGCGCGTGTGCCGACCCCGGACCTTGCCGCTCTGGTGGGCGACCTCTTGCACGCCACGGGTGATGAGACGGGCGCGGAGCAGTACTACCGGATGTCCGTGCAGATCGAGCGCGCTGGTTGGGGTAACGGCGTGCCGCAGCCGCAGGCGCTCGCGCGTTTCTTTGCCGACCGCGATCGCAATCTGGCGGAAGCCGTCAAGCTGGCGGAAGACGCCACTGTGTCACGGCGAGACATCTTCACGATGGACACCCTGTCGTGGGCATACTTCAAGGCCGGCCGGCTGAGCGAGGCCCGGCAGGCGTCTGAACAAGCGCGCCGGACCGGGAGTAAAGACGCGCGGATTCTGTATCACGCAGCCGAAATTCTGGCCGCCGCCGGCGATCGCCGTGAGGCGCTGCGGTTGTTCTCGGACATTCCAGCCCCGGATGCCATTACCGACGTCTTGATCGCGCGCGCCGCCCGGACCCTTCGCACCCGTCTCTCGAGCCGTGACGCGCCCGTGATGCCGGTGGACCGCCGCGCGAGCGGACCACCTGTCTCAGACTGAACAGCGGAAGCAGCCGGCCACAGCTATAACCGAGACTCCCTCGAACGCGAATGGCCACGACCCATCTGCACAAAGCCGGCTCCCCGCGCACGCCCTGCCCGGTCTGTTCCCAGAACACCGGGGTGCCATGGGCGGTGATCACTGCTGGAGGGAGCGCCATTACCATCCACCTCCGCTGCTCCGAGTGCGGTCACGACTGGTCGGCGACCAGGATGGCCGATGACATTCAGTCTGATCTGGCTGCTTTGGAACCGGAGCCTGCAATCGGATTCTCAGCCAAGGTGGATCGCCGCGGGCGCGTGCGCTGACGCTCATCGCGTCGCGATTTGCTCAACCGGACTTTGCCGCGAGCTCGTACGACCGCAGTCGAGCGGCGTGATCGTAAATGTGTGAAACGATGATCACCTCGTCGGCTTTCGTCTGCTCGACGAACGTGCGCATCTGCGTGCGCACCGTATCCGCAGATCCGACAAACGACACGCGCGTGCGCTGCAGCGGGTCGGCTGGCTCCGACGGATCGCGCGCCCATTCCTGCGACGGCGGCGGCAACAGGATCGGCCGGCCGGCGCGCAGGCTCGCAAACGACTGGCGCCCGGACGAAGCGAGCAAGCGTGCCTCCTCGTCGGAATCGGCCGCCACCACGTTCACGCCGAGCATCACGTACGGGCGGGCAAGGCGTTCCGACGGCTTGAAGCGGTCACGATAAACCTGCATCGCCTCGAACAGCATCGCCGGCGCGAAGTGCGAGGCGAACGAGAACGGCAGCCCGAGCTCGGCGGCGACCTGCGCGCCGAAAGTGCTCGAGCCGAGGATCCAGATCGGCACGTCGAGTCCCGCGCCCGGAACCGCCTGCACCAGTTGATTCGGTTGCGCCCGTCGCAGGAACGCCATCAGCTCGACGACGTCGTTCGGGAAGTCGTCAGGATCGTTCTGCAGCGTGCGCCGCAGTGCGACCGCCGCGGCGCGATCCGTTCCCGGTGCGCGGCCGAGGCCGAGATCGACGCGGCCGGGAAAGAGCGACGCAAGCGTGCCGAACTGCTCCGCGATCTGCAGCGGCGCGTGGTTGGGCAGCATGATGCCGCCGGCGCCAATCCGAATGGTCGACGTCTTGTCGCCAACGTGCGCGATCAACACCGCGGTGGCCGCGCTGCCAATGCCGGGCATGTTGTGATGCTCGGCAAGCCAGAACCGCTGGTAGCCCCAGCGCTCCGCGTGCTGCGCGAGATCGACGGTGCGGCGGAAGGCATCGGCGGCCGTTCCGCCCTCAATGATTGGCGACAGATCGAGGACGGATAACGGGCCCATGACCCATTATGGCCGACTCAGCCGTGGCTAAATGGTTGGGCTGGCTCGACTTATTGTTATGTCGGGTTGACGACATAAGCGGAAATGTTTACGATTTTTGGAATGGCTTCCCAAGTCGATCACACCCCAGAGCCGTGTGAGGTGATTCCGTTTTGTCCGATCTGCGGCGGCAAGATGGAACTGGTGTACGACCGGCCCCACCAGAAAGTCTGTGTCTGTTCCGACTGCCATAGCGGCCTGAGCGTTCCGCAATCGGCGTGGGGGATCGCGACAGCCAAGCGCGAAGCCAAAGCCAGGTAAACAAGACGCGGGTGATCCAGAATGGCTGGATGGATCTTCTCGGCATCCACCACCTCACCGCCATCTCCGCAAAGATCCGGGAGAACCATCGCTTCTACACGCAGGTGCTCGGCATGCGGCTGGTCAAGCGATCGGTCAACCAGGACGATGTGCGGGCCTATCATCTCTTCTATGCGGATGCGAAAGGCAGTCCCGGCACCGACCTGACCTTCTTCGACTGGCCGGCGCCGCGCGAGCGGCGCGGCGCGCACAGCATCGTGCGCACCGGCTTGCGCGTGAACGGCGCGGCCTCCTTGACCTGGTGGACGGCGCGCTTCGATGAATTACATGTGCCGCATGTTGAGGTCGCCGAACGCGACGGCCGCCTGACGCTCGATTTCGAGGATCCGGAAGGGCAGCGCCTCGCGCTCGTCGACGACGGTGGCGCCGGAGATGCGCCGGCCGCGTGGCAGAGGAGTCCTATTCCAGTAGAGCATCAAATCCGCGGCCTCGGCCCGATCACGATGAGCGTGCCGGTGCTCGAACCGACCGGCGTCCTGCTGACGAGCGTCCTCAACATGCAACAGGCGCGCGACTATCCCGATCCGGAAAATTCCGCCAACCGCGTGCACGTGTTCGCCATGGGCGGCGACGGCGGCGGCGGCGCGCACGCCGAGCTGCACGTGGCCGTCCAGCCGGAGCTGCGGCCGGCGCAGC
>JANOZI010000569.1:0-1737 GCA_031429375.1 Acidobacteriota bacterium
GCGAATTTGCTGGCGTCTACCTGCTCTCGAAGCAGGGGGATCGCCGTGGCGCGGTCGTACCGGATCGAGAGGTGATTGAGCACAAGCGTCTTCACTCCCGCCGCGCGTCCGACCTCGAGCGCTTCTTCGGTCGTGGCGTGAATCGGCTCGCGCCGATCGGGCTCATGCAGAAACGTCGCATCGTGCACCAGCACGTCGGCGCCCGCCACGAGCGCAGGGTCGATCGGCATCGCATCGCCGGAGTGCGCGAACGCGACGTGCGGCACCTCCTCGACGAGCTCGTCGCGCCGGCCCTGGCGCGCGCGCGCTTCGACTTCGGCCTGCGTCAGGGCTGCGAATTCGGGCTTCAGCCGCCGCCTTGTCTCGACCACTTTGTAACCGAGTGCGGGTTCGCCGGCGGTGTGCCGCACCGCGAAAGCGTGCAGGCTCCGCGTTTTTCCCAATGGCACGATCGCGCCGGGGGCGAGGGCTGTCCACGTCACGGGGAACACCACGCCGGCGTACGAAATGCCGAGCAGCTCGCGAACGCCCTGGACGCCGCGCGATTGTTCCGGATAGTAAACGGTCAGCGGTTTGTCGACGGCGCCCTTGCCAAAGCGCCGCGACGCCACGAGTCCGGGTATCCCCATGACGTGATCGGAATGGCCGTGGGTGACCGCGAGCACGGATGGGGAGAATACGTTGGCGCCGAGGGCAAGCTGCAGTCCCTCGCCCGCGTCGACGAGCAGCTGCAACGGCTTGTGCCACAGCCAGTTGCTGTACATCCCGCGACTGAAACCCTTGAGCAGCTCGTGCATCTCACACACATTGTGACCCGGCTGAGCGTTTGCCATCCCTCGTGACTTCATCGTATAGTAGAGGTTCGCTTTTCTTACGTCCCATCGAGATCCGCGGAACACCATGACTTTTCAACCACTTGCCGGTTCTGGCCTCCGCCGCGCGGCCGCCGCATTCGCTTTATCTTCGTCTTTGATGGCGTGCGGCGGGGCATCACAGCAGGGGCAACCGGCGGGCCCCCCAGGCGGCGGCATGCCGCCGATGCCCGTGGAAATCATCACGCTGGCCAACCAGCCGGTGGAACAAACGAGCGAGTTCGTCGCCTCGCTCAAATCTCGGCGATCGACAACGATCCAACCGCAGGCCGAAGGACACCTCACCCGCATCGCGGTGCGATCGGGTGAGCGTGTCTCCCAAGGCGCCGTGCTGTTCGAGATCGACTCGGCGCCCGAACAATCCGCCCTCGCCTCGCTGCAGTCCATGAGGCCGATGCGCGAGGCCGAGCTCGAGTTTGCGCGGCAACAGGTCGAGCGCAACACGAAGCTGCACGAGGCCGGCGCCATCAGCCAGCGCGAGGTCGAGCAATACCAAACCTCGGTGCGCGCCAACGAAGCGCAGTTGAAGGCGCTCGACGATCAGATCACGCAGCAGCGCAGCATGCTGTCGTATTTCCGCGTCACCGCGCCGAGCGCCGGCGTGGTCGGCGACATCCAGGTGCACGTCGGCGATCGCGTGACCAAGAGCACCGTGCTCACGACCGTGGATGAGAACGACGTGCTGGAGCTCTACATCAACGTGCCCGTGCAGCAGGCGCCGGGCCTGCGTATCGGCCTCCCGGTCCGCTTGATCGACGACCGCGGGCAGCTGATCGCCACCAACACGATTTCTTTCGTGTCGCCCAATGTGGACCCGACGCAGACCGTGCTCGCCAAGGCACAGCTGATCGAGGGCCGCGGCCAG
>JANOZI010000570.1:0-3309 GCA_031429375.1 Acidobacteriota bacterium
GCGGACCGTCGCCCCGTAGATCATGCCGGGGAAGCTGATATCGTCGATGTACTTCGCCGCGCCGGTGACCTTGGCGTCACCGTCTTTGCGCCGAACGTTTGCCCCGACCGCCCGAGCCATCGCCGAACTTTAGTGTGCTACCCGCCCGCCATGGAAGGAATAATCTCAATCACGTCGCCGTCCTTCACTGGCCGCGCATCGACGTTGTGCAACAACAGCTCGTCGTTGACGGCGATGTTGTAGAGCGGGTCGTCGAGCTCGTGCGCCAGGCCGGGCACCAGGCGATCCAGCGCCGCGACGAGCTGGCCGACGTTCTGAACCGGCTCGCGGACGAGCAGCGTCGTGCCCGAGATCGGTTGCAGCGCCGCCGGAAAGTTAACTGTTACCAAGCGCTCCCACCAGTTGCTTTCGCCACGCGTCTTCAGGGACCCCTTCGTTGGTCAGCCGCGAGATGGCGTAAAAGCGCGACAGCATGTCGTCGAACTGCTGCCGGTCGATCGTCTCGCCTTTGAACGGGCCGGCCGGGTTCGGCTCGTCGAACCACCGGTCCGGCAGCGTGTCGTCCTTGCGGCGAACGCCGAGGCGATAGTTGATCAAACGCTCCACGCCCATCACGTTCAGGCCGCACTGCTGGAGCTCGGCGTCGGTGAACTCGAGCCCGGTCACGTTGGCGATCTGCTCCCGGAATTCCTCGAGGCCGGGCAGCGTCGGGCTGTTGAACAACTTGGTGGTGAAGCGGCACATCCCCACCGAATCGCCGATGGCGTAGATGTCTTCGCAGGCACGCACCGCGAGCTCCTTGCCGGCATAGCCATTCGGCTCCGCGCTGACGACGCCGCCGTAGAGCTCCGCTTTGAAAACGGGGTTGTCGTTGATCCGCGCGTTGATTTCGAGCGTGGCGCGATTGCGAAGGTGATCCATGCCGCGGGTCGCAACCGCGAGCCCGAGCGCAAACGCCTTCAGGATGCGCGCGTCGTGCGGGTCGCTCTGGCCGAGTCCCTTCACCGCGATGAGGTAGCGCAGTGCCTCGCTCGGATAATGGCCCTTCTCGACCGCCTTCGTGCTGTCGGCCAGCACATCGCCGAAGCCCTCGCGCGCCGCGGTCATGAACAGCAGCTGCTCGATCGTGGCCGCATCACCCCACTCCAGCGCGAGGCCGCCGGTCTCTTTCGTCGTGATCAGGCCGCGCTGGAACAGCTCGAACGCCCAGCCGAGCGCCGATCCCGTGGACGCGGTGTCGAGCCCGAGGTCGTTGCAGATGTTGTTGAGTCGAATCACCGCCTCGACGCTGTCGATGCCGAGGTTCGGGCCGAACTTGCCGAGCGTCACGTACTCGGGACCATCGCCCTTGTCGTACTTGTCCGGCGTGGCGTTGTGCAGGTCGTTCAGCGGGCGGCAATTCACCGGGCAGCGGAAGCAGCCCTCCATCCCCGGGCGATACCGATCGAAGTGTTCCGCGTCGAGCGCGTCGGTCCAGGTCGTCTCCTGGTTGTTGCGGGTGCCCATCGCGCCCAGCAACCGGCTCGGCTTGTAGAGAAACGGCGTGCCGGTTTTCGACAGCGCGTTCTTGACGACGGAGGTGGCGAGGAGCTTCTGCGCGATGTGGCGGTTGTACGGCTTGTAGGGCCGCGCGGTCGGGAACTCGCGCGTCTGCGCCAGGGTGACGATCGCCTTGAGGCCGAGCGCGCCCATCTTGGCGCCGGGCCCGCCGCGCGCGTAGACCGCCTTAGGCCCCGCCATCACGCCGCTGGTGAGCACGAGGTTCTCGCCCGCGCGCGTGATGTTGACCATCGCCAGGTTCTTCGTCCACGTGCCGCCCGCATCGCGCGCGACGGCGTCGCGCATCTCGAGGTTGTCCATGCCCACGTAGGGCGACGCGTCTTCGAGCGTCACGACCCCTTCGCGGATCATGATGATGGTCCACGCCGGCGCCTTGCCGTACAACACGATGTGGTCGAAGCCATTCATCCGCAGGAACGACGGGAAGTAATCGCCGGCGTTCGAGTCGAGCAGCACGCCCGACTCCGGCGACCACGAGGTGCAGTTGCCGCGAGCGGCACTCGGGACCAGCCCGGTGAGGAGGCCCGAGCCGAAGATCAGCGGAATGTCGGGATGGAGCGGCGACAGCGACTCGTCGAGCAGCCGGTGCAGGTAGTACATGTTGGCGCCCCGGCCCGCCAGCACGGTGCGGGTCACGGCGAGCGGCGTAAACGCCGACACGGTTTCGCCGCGCTCGAGGTCGACGAACAGCGTCGCGCCTTGCGAAGGAAACTGCGCGGCGCGCGGCATTTCCTCCAACAGACGAGCGACGCGGGCACGGACGGCCATACCTAAGTATAGGGCGCAGCAAAGGTGCGTACAGTGCGTACGGTTCCAAGGGTGCGTACAGTGCGTGCGGTTCCAAGGGTGCGTAACGTGCGTTGGTGCCACGGGTGCCCGGTGCTTCGCACACCTGCGCATTAGTGGGTTCAAACTCGGCTCGGTGGCCCCCCGAACGTTGACAGGGAGCACTCTTCGCACCGGCACCGGCACCGGCACCGGCACTGGCACTGGCACTGGGTGCACCGTACGCACTGTAGGAACCGTACGCACTGTACGCACTGTACGCACGCCGGGTGCACTCTATAATGCGGCGTGCGATATTCCGGCGATCGCCCTGCCGGCAACATCCGGGGCACGCGCTCGCCCGCCGTCGGGCGTCGCGGCATGATCGCGACGAGCCAGACGCTGGCGTCGGCCGCAGGCCTCAACGTTCTCCAGCAGGGCGGCAACGCGATCGACGCCGCGGTCACCGCCGCGGCGGTGCTCGCCGTGATCGAGCCGAGCATGAACGGCATCGGCGGCGACCTGCTGGCGATCGTCTACGAGGCCAGGACGAAGAAAATTTACGGGCTTGATTCCACCGGCCGCTCGGCTTACACCGCAACACCAGATGAGTACGCCAGGCGCGGCCTCACCGAAATGCCCGGCAGCGGTCCCCTGTCGGTTGACGTGCCGGGCGTAGTCGAGGGCTGGCACCAACTGCTCACGCGCTTTGGCACCATTCCGCTGGCGAAGGCGATTGCGCCGGCCATCCCCTACGCGCGCGACGGCTTCCCCGTGGCCGAACTGATGGCCAACGAGTGGAAGGACAACGCGCCCCGCCTCGCCGCCGATGGCGCAACCGCCGCCACGTTCCTGCCAGCCGGCACACCACCGAAGCACGGCGACATCTTCGCCAATCCAAGGCTGGCACGTACGCTCGAGGCCATTGCCACGGAAGGCCGCGACGCCTTTTACACGGGATCGATCGCGCGCGCGCACGCCGCC
>JANOZI010000571.1:0-3597 GCA_031429375.1 Acidobacteriota bacterium
CAAAGCCATCCGCAAGGAATTCGTCTTCCAGGATTTTCCCGAAGCCGTGCTGTTCGTCAGCGCGCTGGTGCCGGGCGCCGAAGACGCCGACCATCATCCCGACATCGAGATCCATTACAAGAAGGTCGTCCTCGTCTTCTCGACGCACTCCGAGGGCGGCATCACCCAGAAGGACGTCGACGGTGCCGCAATGGCCGACAAGGTGGCCGACAGTCTTCCGCACCTCGAAGAATTCGGCGACGGATAGCCGACGTGAAGCTGAAAAAGCTGTACAGCTCTCGTGAGGTCGCGCAGCTCACCGGACTCACGGCACGCCAGCTGCAGTGGTGGGCGCAGAAGAAATTCTTTCCGGCGACCGTGGCCTCGCACAAAACCGAAGCCGGCGGCTTCACCGAGCGCCGCTATTCGCCCATCGAGCTGCTCGAGCTGATGGTGCTGGCCGATCTGCGAAGGAAGGGATTCACCGTCTCGCGGATTCGAAAGCTGCTGCACGTCTTGAAGACCCGCTTCAAGACCCGACTCTACGACGCCATCGAGGGCGGCGGGTCGATGACGCTTTTCATCGATGGTGAGAACATCTACGCGCGCACCGCCACCGGCGAGCTGTTCAACCTGCTGGACGATGCGGCGCAGCCGCTGCTGATGCTGGGCGAAGACATCAAGCTGCGCCAGCTCATCGCGCGCGAACGACCGGCACGTCGACGCGCGAAGGGTACTGCGGCGTCCGATAAACCCGGTGCGTCGCGGGCTTGAAGTCGCTTTCCTTCGCCTGGAAAATATTCGGCACAAAGGTCTGAGGATTGCGGTCGATGATCGGGAACCAGGTGCTTTGCACCTGCACCATGATGCGGTGGCCTTTCTTGAACGTGTAGTTCTGCGTGTGCAGGCTCCACGTGTACTCGAGCACGGCGTTCGGCTCGATCGGCGCGGGCTTCTCGAAGCTGGTGCGGTAGCGGCCGCGGAATACCTCGTTCGACACCATCAGCTGGAAGCCGGCGAGGTCCCAGTTCGACGGGTGATCTTCCGGATAGACATCGATCAGTTTCACGATCCAGTCGGCGTCGCTGCCGGTCGTTGACGCGAAGAGGTGAGCCACAACCTCGCCCGCGATCGTCACATCCGCGTCAAGCGGCGTCGTTTCCCAGCTAAGAACGTCGGCGCGGTCGTCGACGAAGCGCTGATCCTCAACCAGCCACGTCGACCACTTTGAGCCGCCGGGGAAATAGGTCGGTTGAATCGGCCGATGGCGATATGGAACCGGGTGCGCCGGATCGGAGACGAACTCGTCAAACGCCGCGCCGGGCTCCGGGCGCCGGGTTCCAGGCTCCGCCAGGGCCAGGCTTTCACTCGCACCGAACAGTAACGAGCGCGTGTCTGTCTGCTTTGTCGGCGGCCACTGATCCCAGCGCCGCCATTCGTTGGTGCCGGTCTCGAACGTGAGCGCCGGCGCGAACTTGCCCGTACCTTTGTCTTTCAGGTAGTACGCGAAGAACGGCGCCTGCACCTGCTCGCGAAAGTACTCGGCGGTGTTGCTGCCGAACGGGATCGCGCCAAGCGCGTTGCCCGGGCCCCCCGACCATCCGCCGTGGCGCCAAGGCCCGACCACCAGGTAGTTGATGCCCTTGGAGTCGAAGCGCTCGAGCGCGTCGTAGATGCGGACCGGGCCGTAGAAATCTTCCTGGTCCCACCATCCCGCTACGTTCAGCGTCGGCACCTTCACGCTATTCAAGTGCGGCACCATCGTCTGCCGTTTCCAGAACTCGTCGTAATCCGGGTGCGCGACGTAGTCGTTCCAGGTCGGGATTGTTCCGTGCAGATACTTGTCGTTGACGTTCTTCAGCGGCCCCAGGTTCAAATACCAGTCGAAGGTGTCGTAGCGATCGAACGAGAACTGCTGCACGTCCTTGCCGCTTTCCATCATCGCGGCGTACTCGAAGCCGTAGCTGAGACGGAACGCGCCGTTGTGGTGGAAGTCGTCGCCCATCCACATGTCGGCGGGCGACGCCTGCGGCGAGATCGCCTTGAGCGCGGGATGCGGCTCGATCGCGCCCATGATGGTCGTCCAGCCGTCATACGACACGCCGAGCATGCCGACGCGGCCGTTGTTGTTGCGGATGTTCTTCAGCAGCCAATCGATCGAGTCGTAGGTGTCGGTGCCCTCGTCAATTGATTGGGTGTCGCCCGGCGCCCGTGCCGGCCGTTGCATCATGAACTGGCCTTCGGATCCAAACTTGCCGCGGATGTCCTGGAACACGAAGATGTAGCCGTCGGCTTCCATGGCCTTGAAATAGGCGTTGAAGTTTCCCGCCGACCCCTCGATGCCGTACGGGGTGCGCTTGACGATAATCGGCAGCGGCCCGCCCTGGTTTCGCGGCACGAACACCTTGGTGTGCAGCCGGGTGCCGTCGCGCGTCGGGATCATGACGTCGCTGACCTCGAACCGGTCAGCGGGACTCGCCGGCTGTTGCAGCTCGGCGGGCGCAACACCCAGGACCAGGAAGGAGATGGCGAGGGAGAGGACAGTAAAGGCGCTTACCCGCTTCATACCGGGAAGGGTACAACAGCTCTTGTCGGGAGGGCACATCCTGTCGGGAGGGCACTTCCGGTCGTGGGTGCTCCAGACAGGGTTACAATGCCTGCATGGCACCGAAGACAGACGGCGGCGAAGCGATCGGCATGGTCGAAACCCGCGGGTTCGTCGGATTGATCGAAGCGGCCGACGCCATGGTGAAGACCGCCAATGTCGTGTTCGTGGGTTGGCAGAAGGTTGATGCTGGGCTCGTAACGGCCATCGTGCGAGGCGACGTGGGATCGGTGAAAGCTGCGACCGATGCGGGCGCAGCCGCGGCACGGCGGGTTGGTGAACTGATCGGCGTGCACGTCATCGCGCGACCGGCGGACGACCTCGAGAAGATCTTCCCGATGCTGAAAGCAAAGCTCTAAGGCGCTGCAGCTATGTAATTCGGCCCCTTGCGGCAATCTCGAGGGGTTCGACCCGTTCTCCCTCCATTAGCCACACTTGGTCGACAAGATTCGACACCACGCACGAGTGGTTCGGCACAATCCGCACGCGATCCCCGGGCTCGAGATAGGTGCTGCCGTCGAGCGCCTTGACCGTGGCGTGCTCTTCCGATAGCCGCTCGATCAGCAGATTGGTATCGGCCGTCATGTCTTCGCGCAACACGATGCCGTGGCCAGGCGCCGGGACGAAGCCTCTGGCTCCGTCATTAGTAAGTGTCTTACTGCCCGAATCGAAGATGACGCGGTCCTTCGCCGGCTTGCTGACGACCGTCGCCAGCACCGTGAGCGCGCAGTCGTCCAGCGCCGCCGCGCCAAGCGCCATCTGCGTGCGATCGAAGTAGACGTAATTGCCGGGGCGATACTCGGTGAAGCCGTCCTGCTGCAGCGAGAAGCGCGCCGGTGGCGTCGCGCCCGCGCTCACTTCTTCCACCGCGCCGCCGGCGTCGCGGCACCGGCCGGCCAGGTCGCGCATCCGCGCCGCTTCGTTCTCGGCCATGCCGCGCAGCTCCGCGTCGGACTGGGCGTGATACGCGTGCCCGGCGTGCGACAGCAAGCCGCGGAAGTTGAGGCCGGGCA
>JANOZI010000572.1:0-3329 GCA_031429375.1 Acidobacteriota bacterium
CACAACGCAGTCGTCATCGAGTGGGCCCGCGCCGGTCGCCGCGCTGCACCAACAACGAGACTGCACACACAAACAGCGGAACAGCGGCGGGAATCAGGTGGACCGAGAAGCGCCCGGGGTACGCGCTGCCGCGCGCGACGAGAGCGCCGGCCATACCGGCAAGGCAGAGCGTGACGGCGCCAAGCGGCAGCCGATCGAACGGCCTGACCCGGACCAGCCCGAGAATCGCCGCGATCACTCCGGCAATCAATGGCAGGGCCCGCACGTCAAATCTGGGCGGATCGTTCATTGTTAGCACCATGAGCACGCTGCCCACGACGTTCTCGGTGGCCGTGAGTCCCTCGGTCGTGGGTTGCCAGACCGACAGCGAACCGGACTGCGTGCCATGGAGCATGCTCGGCACGCCGGTGTAGTACCACGTGCGGGCGGTGAACATCCAGAGGCCGAGCGCGATCACACCCAGGATGCCGGCCAGCGCTTTTTTCGAGGCACCCCTATTCGAGGCACCCCTAAAGGGGTGCCCTACGAATCGGCGCACGTCGAACGTGCGCGGCTGAAATAAGCCGCCGATCGGCTGGCGGATCGGCCAGGCGAAGGCCGCGACCGCAAGCGCCATCGGCAAGTTGTTCAAGCGCGTGAAGAACGCCAACGTGGCGAGGGCGCCGGCCATCAGGATGTGGGGCCACGAGCCATGACGGCCGCGCATGGCAAACAGGGCCGCCGCGTAAATGAAACCCATCGACGAGATCTCAGAGAGGCCGCGCCCGAAGAGATACCACGTGGGACCGAGGCTCATCACGGCCAGCACAAGGGCAGCGGCGATCAGGGCCCAACGGAATCCGGCCACGACGCGGGTCACGCGGAATGCGAAATACGCGCCGGCCAGCGCACACGCGGTGTCCCACAGCAACTCGCCCACGCTGGAATCGCCGAAGATCATGTGGAGGCCGCCGGCAATCCATCGATAGAGCGGTTGATACCAGAACGTAACCTGGCCGCCTTCGAGCCAGTAGCCCTGCATGAAAATCCGGTAGGCGTAACGCTGGAACATCCACCAGTCGTCGCCGCTGGTGTAAAGCGTGAAGCGCCCGGCCTGCGGCACCGCAAGCGTCGCCATCAACGCGAGGAATGGGACGCCGATCAGAACAGCGGCACCGGCGAGATTCCTGAGGCGATTCGGGAACCGCACCAGGGCCGGCGCGAAGAGCAGCAACGGTGCGGCCCGCATCAGGCGCTGGTTGCCCAGCGCAGCCGCGACAGAGAATATTGCGGCGAGCGCGGTCGCCGAGACGAGCGCCGCGAGACTCGAGGCCCGGCCGATCAACGCAGCGATCGCCAGGCCGAGAAGCACCGCAATCAGCAGCGCCGGAATATATCGGCCCCACGGTCTGAACCAGAAATCCGCGGCCGCTGGTGCTGAGAGCGTCGCGGCCGAGCTGCGCCACAGATCGCCGCCGTTCCACGTCGGCATGAGGGCCCAGTTTTCGTTCTCGAGGCCGGCCTCGATCGTGATCTTGTGAAGTCCTGCCGCTATCGCAATGCCGGCGGGATCCGCCGCAACGGCTTCGCCGTCGACGATGACACGCGCGGTGACGTCGCGACCGGTGTTGAGGCGCAGCGTGCCGGGCGCCGCCGCGTGCAGGAAGCCATCGAGATCCAACCGCAGTGTTACGAGGGGCGGCCGGTCGGAATCTTCCGCGGGCTGGCCGATGAGCGACGGCGGCAGGTTGTAGAACCAGGCCGGAAAACTATAGAGGTCCTGGTAGCCGTGAGTCATCACCGCCGAACATCGCGGCACCGCCACGCGCCAGTCGGCCCTGATGTCCCACGCATGCGGCACTGTCCCCATGTCGCGATAGAGCGGCACCGGCGATGTGAATCGCAGGCACCAGCCGTCCTGCGCCAGGGTCACGGCCGTCACGACCTTCCACAGCAACAGCGCGACGGTGATGGCGCGGAAGCCGCGCGTATGTAGAACGTAGGGAACCGTCCAGACGAGAAACGCCAGGACCACGCCGACCAGGATCGCCTCGGCTGCCGTGTCGAGCGGCGCGCCGTCGAGGGGTCCGGCCAGCCGCGCGGGCCACAACACCGCGACACCGAGCAAGCCCGCCCACAGTGCGGTTTTCAAGGGCTATGCGATCAGCTGACCTGACTTGAGCCGCGCGATGTCGGCGTCGACCATCATGTGCACAAGGGCCTTGAAGTCGACGCTCGGCTCCCAGCCGAGTTTGTCCTTCGCCTTGGCCGGATTGCCAATCAAGTGATCCACTTCCGCCGGCCGCAGGAACCGCGGATCGACACCGACATGCTTTTCCCAATCCAACCCGACGTGCGCGAAGGCCACTTCGACGAGCTCCTGCACCGAATGCGCCTCACCGGTCGCGACGACGTAATCGTCCGGGGCGTCCTGCTGCAGCATCAGCCACATGGCGCGGACGTAGTCACCGGAAAAACCCCAGTCGCGGTACGCATCGCGATTGCCGAGCATCAGTTTGTCAGTCAAGCCAATCTTGATGCGCGCGACGCCGTCCGTGACCTTGCGGGTCACGAACTCGATGCCGCGGCGCGGCGACTCGTGGTTGAACAAAATACCGGAGCACGCAAACAGATCGTAGCTCTCTCGATAGTTCACCGTGATGTAGTGCCCAAACACCTTCGAAACGCCGTACGGACTTCGCGGATAGAACGGCGTCAACTCGGTTTGCGGCACTTCGCGGACGCGGCCGTACATCTCGCTGGACGACGCCTGGTAGAAGCGGATTTTCGGATTGACGCTCCTCACCGCCTCGAGCGCGCGCGTGACGCCTTGCGAGTTGTACTCGCCGGTCAGCATCGGCTGATCCCAGGACGCGGGCACGAACGACATCGCGGCCAGGTTGTAGAACTCGTCGGGCTGCGATTGTTCGACCGCCTTGATCAGCGACAACTGATCGAGCAGGTCGGCCTGCAGCAACGTGACCCGTCCGAGCAGGTGCTGGATGCGCCACACATTCGGCGCGCTCAGGCGCCGGATGACGCCGAAGACGTCGTAGCCCTTGTCGAGCAACAGCTCGGCGAGGTATGAACCGTCCTGGCCGGTGATGCCGGTGATTAGCGCGCGTTTTTTCGTCGCCACAAGTTGTGAATTGTATCTCAGGCGCGCGGCGGCCGCGCCATCACGGCATGCCACGTCAGGTCGTGGCCTTTCGCGGTCGCACCCGCGGGCCACGCGAGAGTCAGCGCGTAGCCGGCGACAAGCGTCGCGACGAGGCCGAACGTCGACGGCCACATGAATCCGATCGTCGTCTGGTAGGCCACGTAGTACGCGGTGAAAGCCCCGACGACTC
>JANOZI010000573.1:0-2639 GCA_031429375.1 Acidobacteriota bacterium
CGTGAGGAACCTCCGTGAGGAACCTCCGTGTTAAACGCGTGTTTTGCTGAGCACGACCAACTTGCTGTGCAGCGAGTTGACGAGCGGGTAGGTAGCCATCCACGCCAGAGGGGGTGGCGCCGACGCTTGCAGGTCCAATCCGCCAGGTCCGCGGAAGAGCAGAATTTTTCCGCCGGTCTTGAGAAATGCTTGAAGGGTTAGCAAGGTGCGCGTTTCGATTCGCACTGCGCGGATTGATACGAGGTCGAGCGATTCATGCAGCTCTGCTCGCGGCAGGAGCTCTTCGAAGCGCGAGGTTTCGACTTCTGCATCGCGCAATCCGAGCGTGCGGACCGCCTCGCGCAGAAATACCGCCTTGCGGGTTTTGACTTCGACCATTCGCAGCTGCAGGTTCGGATTGGCGAGCCTCATCGGCAGCGCTGGGGATCCGCCGCCGGAGCCCGCGTCGAGCAGCGTGCGCGCCGACGCGGGCACGTAACGCGCGGCCACGACCGGCTCAATCAGCAACCGATCAATCGCGTCGTCTTCGCCCGACGCGGTCAGGCGGAACGAGGTGAGATTGATCTTGGCGTTCCACTTGGCTAGCAGCTGGTAATAGACCTCCAGTTGTTCGGCGAGTGCGGCATCGATGGAGAGGTCAGCGGCCCTTGCGCGCCGCTTCAGCCGCTCCCTGAACTCTCGATTCGCCACCGAGACATCTTCACAGAAGGACGGGAGTTTTCACAGGCAGGTTAGAAGTTTAGGAGAAATATTTTCGTCTGATCTTCTGGTCTCCTGTTTTCCTCTTGAGCTCAGGGATCTCCTGAGCTCAGCGACTAGAAACGGTTTAGATAAGCCCCGACGACTGCTACGGCGGCGGGGGTCACGCCGGGGATGCGCTGGGCCTGGCCGAGCGTTTCCGGGCGGGTTTCGGAAAAGCGCTGGACCATCTCGCGCGACAGGCCCGGCACACGGTCGAACGGGAAGGCTTCCGGAATGCGTCGGCGTTCAGCCCCCTGTGCCCTGGTGACTGCCTGTTTCTGACGTGTTAGGTAGCCCTCGTATTTGAGCGAGGTCTGAACCGATGTGACATCCAGCAGGCGATCCTCCGCAATCGTATCGATCGCGACATCTCCGGCGGAAATCATGCTCTCGAGCGACGACTCCGGGCGACGCAGGGCTTGCGCTGCCGGAATCCGCGCGCCGCCTTCGACGCGCACCAGTGTGCGGTGCAGGCGATCGACATTCGACGAGAACCGGGCACTTCGGCGCTCGAACCTGTCCCATCGCTCGTCCGCCACCAATCCGATCGCTCTTCCCCGAGGAGTAAGCCGGAGATCGGCGTTGTCCGTGCGAAGCAGCAATCGATACTCGGCACGGGAGGTGAACATGCGATACGGCTCGAGGCACCCTTTCGTGATCAGGTCATCGACCATGATGCCGAGATAGGCCTCGTCGCGCCCCAGCACGAAGGGCGGGCGACTCCGCGCGGAATGTGCGGCGTTGACGCCGGCGAGCAGACCCTGCCCGGCCGCCTCTTCGTATCCCGAAGTACCATTAATTTGCCCTGCGAAAAACAGGCCCCGCAGGCGGTGGGTCTCGAGCGACGAGCGAAGTTCCGTCGGCTGAACGAAGTCGTACTCGACGGCGTAGCCGGGCCGCAGCATCTCGGCGCTTTCAAGACCTGGAAGCGCGTTCACCAACTGCTGCTGCGTCTCGATGGGGAGGCTCATCGAGAAGCCATTCACGTAGATCTCCTCGACGTCTAGACCTTCGGGCTCGAGAAACAGCTGATGCCGTTCCCGCTGGGGAAATCGCATCACCTTGTCTTCGAGCGACGGGCAGTACCGCGGGCCGATGCCTTCGATTTGTCCGTTGAAGAGCGGCGACTGCTGAATACTCGAACGAACCAGTTCGTGGACGCGCTCGGTGGTGTGGAGCAGGTAACAAACGATGCGGTTTGTCGGTTTGTCGACCGCGGTGAACGAAAACGCAACCGGATCCAGATCTCCGTGTTCCACGTGGAACACGCCTCTCTTTACGCCTTCCTCGAAATCGATCGACCGCCGCGCGAGCCGCGGCGGGGTTCCGGTCTTGAGTCGTCCCCACCGGACTCCTAGCGCTTTGATTGAGTCAGCCAGGTCCCGAGACGGCGGCTCGTCGGCGCGCCCGGCAGGACGCTGCTCAGGTCCAACATGCACGAGGCCGTTGAGGAATGTGCCGGTCGTCACTACAAGCGCCCGGCAGTGATAGACGGAGCCGTCTTCCAGCGCCAAGCCGATTACCCTTCCACCGTCTAGAAGCACTCGTCCTGCGCGGCCAATGATCCACTGGATGTTCGGCTCAGCCTCGAGCGCCGCGCGCACCCACTGTCCATAGCGCGCCTTATCCGCCTGCGCACGAGGTGACCACACCGCAGGGCCACGGCTTCGATTGAGTAGCTTGAATTGGAGGCCAGTGGCGTCGATGGCGCGACCCATGAGCCCACCCAGCGCATCGATTTCGCGTACCAGATGACCCTTGGCAGTTCCGCCTACAGCCGGGTTACAGGGCATATGCGCCACGGTTTCGCGCGACAGTGTGCACAAACCGACACTGCAGCCCAATTTCGCCGCCGCCCACGCGGCCTCGACGCCGGCATGCCCCGAACCCACGACGAT
>JANOZI010000574.1:0-2099 GCA_031429375.1 Acidobacteriota bacterium
AGAGCCTCGGCCTGGCGCAGCAGGAAATTGGGCGGCTGAACGGAACCACCGACAAGATTCTTCGGCTCGAGCTGCGGAAGGTGCGCTACCTGAGGAGCCTGAGCTTCATCCAGGGCACGGCCGTCAACTTCCTCAGAACCAGCATCTTGTTCCTGATGCTGTACCTGATCTTCGCGCAGCAGATCACCGTCGGGCAGTTCTTTTCGCTGTTCATCTATTCGTTCTTCATCTTCGGTCCGTTGCAGGAGCTCGGCAACGTCATCAACACCTATCGTGAAACCGAGGCGTCGCTCGCTAATTTTGAGGCCATCCTCGCGATTCCGAAGGAGCGCCGGCCCAGTCATCCGGTATCGATCGGTCCGCTGACGTCGTTGGCGTTCGAGTCGGTCGGGTTTCAACACCAGACCGCGTCGTCGCCGGCGCTCAGCGAGATCTCGTTCGAGGTGTCGCGCGGCAAGACGGTGGCCTTCGTCGGGCCGTCGGGCGCCGGCAAGACCACGCTCGTGAAGCTGCTGGTGGGCTTGTACACGCCGCACACCGGACGCATTCTCTACAACGGACAGCCGAGCACCGACATCGATCTGGAAAGGCTGCGCGAGGGCATCGGGTTCGTCACGCAGGACGCGCAGCTGTTCTCGGGCACCATCCGGGAGAATTTGTTGTTCGTGAATCCCACCGCATCAGACGCTGACTGCCTCGAGGTCCTGCATCAGGCCGCGTGTGACAGTCTGTTGGCTCGTGCGGATCAAGGGCTGGATACGCTGATTGGCGAGGGCGGCGTGAAGGTCTCAGGTGGCGAGAAGCAGCGTCTGTCGATCGCGCGCGCGCTGTTGCGAAAGCCGCAATTGCTGTTATTCGACGAGGCGACATCATCGCTCGACTCGCTGACCGAGGAAGGCATCACCGAAACCATTCGAACAGTGGCCGCCAGCCGTGACGTGATCACGCTGATGATTGCGCACCGGCTGTCGACGGTCCTTCATGCCGACCGGATCTTTGTGTTGGAGCAGGGCCGGATTGTGGAATCGGGCCGCCACGATGAACTGCTGGAGCGCAAGGGGCTGTACTACGCGATGTGGCGACAACAAATCGGCGAGCGCCGCGCCTCGTCGCCATTGGTCGCCGGCGCGGCAATGGCGGCGAGGTAATGCGAGGGAGAACAGCGCATGCGAACGCTCCTGATCATCCGCGACCGCCCAATCGGCGCGGTGATCCGCCCCGCGCATCTTCGTCACGGCTCATCATGGGCAGTGGGCCGTGGCTGGACGCGAATCTGACGATCTGCCATATCCTGATCAGGTGCTCGCCGGTCTCTACAGAATCGCGCTGAATCCAGCGGGCGACGAGCGCCAGGCCCTGCGGCTGCGCCGCTACCTGATGGCGGCGGGCACGTCGCTCATGGTCATCGTCCTGCTGTTCGTGGCCTACCTGTTCGACGGCCTCGCACGCACCGGCCTGGTGCAAGGGACGGCGCTGATCCTGTTCTGGGTCGGCGTGTTCTACGTCGTGATTCGCAGCGGACTCAACCTGAAGCTGCGCGACCCCAGCCTCACCATGCCGCAGTTGATCTCGTCGATCCTCAGCATGGCCTACATCATGTACTACGCCGATCGCGGCCGCGGCGCCCTGCTAATCGTCTACCTGGTCGCGTTCCTGTTCGGCGTCTTCAGGCTGCGCAGACGGCAGCTGCTGATGCTCGCGGCGGTCGCGATTCTCGGTTACACCGCGATGGTGATGGCGTTGTATGCGTTCAAGCCGCAGACCGTCGAGCCGGCGGACGAAATCCTCCAGCTGATGGTGCTCGTCGTAACCCTGCCGTGGTTCGCGTTGATGGGCGGCTACGTCACCAGGCTGCGCGAAGACATGAGCGTCGCCAACCGCGAGCTCGAGTCCGCGAAGGAGGCCGCCGAAGCCGCGGCGCAGGCCAAGAGCACGTTCCTGGCGAGCATGAGCCACGAGATCCGCACGCCGATGAACGGCGTGATCGGCATGACCAGCCTGCTGCTCGACACCAGGCTGACGCCGGCGCAACGGGAATATGTCGAAGTCATCCGTACCAGCGGCGACGGGCTGCTGACGATCATCAACGACATCCTGGA
>JANOZI010000575.1:0-5066 GCA_031429375.1 Acidobacteriota bacterium
TCCGATCACGATCGGATCGATGCCGCCCCACGGCACGGCGCCATGCGTCTGGCGGCCCTTGATCTTGATCACGAACGAATCCGCGCTGGCCATCACCGGACCCGGGCGGTAGACGATCGTGCCGGCGGGGTACGGAAAGACATGGAGGCCGAAGACCGCATCGACGTGCGGGTTCTCGAGCACACTTTCCTTGACCATCTGCTCCGCGCCGCCGGTGCCCTCTCCCGGCGGCGGGCCTTCTTCGGCCGGCTGGAAGATCAGCTTGACCGTGCCGGGCAGGCGGTCTTTCATCTTCGCCAGCACCGTCGCCGCGCCGAGCAGGATCGCCATGTGGTTGTCGTGGCCGCACGCATGCATCACGCCGACCTGCTGGCCGTTCCATTCCGTCTTCGCCGTCGACTTGAACGGCAGGTCGCCTTGCTCGGCAACGGGCAGTGCATCCATGTCTGATCGCAACGCGACCACGGGACCTGGCCTGCCGCCCTTCAGCACGCCGACCACCCCCGTCTTCGCCACGCCCGTCGTGACCTCGTAGCCCAGTTTCCGAAGCTCATCCGCAATGATTTTTGAAGTGCGGACTTCGCGATTACCGAGCTCGGGGTTCTTATGAAAATCCCGCCGCCACGCCACCACCTGCGGATTGAGCTCCGCCGCGAGCCGATCGACGTCGGTTGCTAACGGATTGGCCGATGGGCCCGTCTGAGCAGCGTAGAGGCGGGTCTTTAGACCCGCCTGTTCCATCAGAATCGCCTCTACAACGAGCAACACCAACACCAGGACCGCCAACTTGATTAGTCGCATTTGAGCCGGATCTTACTTCCTATGAACGACTTTCGACTCGCTGTTCGTCTGTGCTTGCGGCACCCCGTGCTGTCGCTCGCGGCGATCTTCTCGCTGGCGCTCGGCATCGGCGCCAACACCGCCATCTTCACCGTGCTGAACGGCAGCGTGCTGCGGCCGCTCGCCTACGCCGACCCGGACCAGCTGATGGCGGTATGGGAAACGCGGGCCGACAACCCGCGCCGGGCCGTGGCGCCCGCGAACTTCATCGACTGGCGCAGTGCGCTCGTAGGGCCCCGGGGCCGGCCGTTCGACGGCCTCGCCGCCTTCGACGATTTCTCGGCGGCGCTCACCGGCCAGGGTGAAGCGCAGCGCGTGCGCGCGGTCTCGACGTCGGCGAATTTCTTCGAGGTGCTCGGCGTGCAGGCGCAGATCGGACGGGTGATGAGCGCGGCCGACGACCGCGCCGGCGCCCAGCCCGTCGCGGTGCTGACCGACGGCTTGTGGCATCGCCTCTTCGGCGCCGCCGGCAACGCGATTGGCCAGACACTCGTCCTCAACAACATCGCCTTCACCATCGTCGGCGTGCTGCCGCCGGGATTCGACATGCCGATGGCCGGCAACTCGGAAGTGTGGATCACCGGCGATCGCGGCATTCCGCGCAGCTTTCCCTTCACCGGCGATCTGACCGCGGTGCGCGACTCGCACATCATCGCCGTGATCGGCCGCCTCGCGCCGGGCTCATCGCGCGAGCAGGCGCAAGCGCAGCTCACGATCGTGATGACCGAGCTGTCGGCGCGCTACCCGTCGACCAATGCCGGTCTCGGCGCAAACGTCAAGCCGCTGCACGAAGCGATCGTCGGCGATATCAGGCCGCTGGTGCTGTTGCTGCAGATCGCAGTCGCGGTGTTGCTACTGATCGCCGGCGCCAACGTCGCTCACCTGCTGCTGGGCCAGGCGGCCGGGCGCCAGGCCGAGATGTCGCTGCGCGTCGCCCTGGGTGCCGAGCGATCGCGCCTGGTGCGGCAGTTGCTGGTCGAAACGCTGCTGATCGCGATTCCGGGCGGGCTCGCGGGGCTGGTGATCGCGTATGGCGGCGTGCGCGCGCTCGTCGCGGTCGCCCCGGCCAATCTGCCGCGGCTGGCCGAGGTTTCGATCGACGGTACCGTGCTCGCGTTCACGATCGGCATCACGCTGGTCACGTCGCTCGTGTTCGGGCTCGGGCCGGCGATGCAGACCGCGCGCACGTCCGCCAGCGCGCTGTCGCAAATCGGCCAGCGTCTCGCCGGCAACCGCGCGGTGCGCCGCGGACACCAGGCGATCGTGGTCGGCGAGCTGGCGCTGGCGCAAATGTTGCTGGTCGGCGCCGGGCTGCTGCTGGTCAGCTTCGTGCAAGCGACGCAGATCAATCTCGGCTTCGAGACCGACAACAGGGTTGCGGCGGAGCTGAACCTCGTGCCCGACTACGTCGTGCCGATCGCGGATGGCCGCATCGACCCGGCGAAAAAAATCCGGTTCATCAACGGCGTGATCGAACGCCTGCGCGAGGCCAGGGGCGTGCGCGCCGCCGCGGCGTCGTTCACGGCGCCGCTCACCGGCGCGCCCAACCGCGGCATTGGCATCGAGGGCGACCCGGTGCCGGCGCCGAATGAAGAACCGAACGCCGACTTCCAGATCGTGACGAGCGATTTTTTCAGGGCCATGGGAATCCCGGTGGTCGCCGGCCGCGCGTTCGACGACACCGATCGCGCGAACACGCCGCCCGTGGTGATGGTGAACCAGGCGCTGGTGGATCGCTACTTCAAGGGCCGCGACGCGATCGGCCACGTGCTGCGGTTCGGCGGAAACAAGCGGCACCAAATCGTCGGCGTCGTGGCAGACACGCGCTACCGGTATGTGGAGAGTCCCGCCGACCCGACGTTCTACCTGCCGCTCGAGCAGAATGACGAGCGCTGGCCGTTCCTGTCGTTCACGGTGTGGTCCGATCGCAGCAGCGGGTCTTTCGACAGGCCTGCGCTGATCCGCTCGGCGATTCGCGACGCCGATCCGTTGCAGCCCGTCTCACGTATCCGCTCGTTCGACGAGATCGTCGGACAGTCGATGGCCGCCCGGCGGTTCAATACCTGGATGGTCGCGCTGTTCGCCGCGACGGCGCTGGTGCTCGCCGCGGTCGGCACCTACGGCGTGACGGCCTACGCCGTGACCAGCCGGACCCGCGAGCTGGGGCTGCGCGCCGCGCTCGGCGCCGGCCCACGCGACCTGATCCGGATGGTGCTGGGCCAAGGGCTGTTGCTGACGCTGCTGGCCACGTCGATCGGCCTGGGCGCCGCTTTCCTGATGACGCGGTACATGGCCTCGCTGCTCTTCGGCGTCGCACCGCGCGACCCGCTGACGTTCGCGCTCGTGGCGGCCGTGATGACGAGCGTGGCCATCACCGCCACGCTGGTCCCGGCCCGAAAGGCGATGCGCGTTAATCCAATGGTTGCGTTAAGAGACTCGTAATCCGTCGGTGCGTACAGTGCGTACCGTGCCAGGTGTGCGAATAGTGCTGCGAGTGCCACGAGTGCACACAGGCACCGTTGGTACCGGACGCACAGTACGCACTTTTGGAACTGTACGCACCGTACGCACTCTGCTTTTAGGGGATCAGAACAATTTTCCCGCGCGCGCCGGGTTCCATCACCTTGGCATGCGCACGGGCAGCTTCGGCGAGCGGGAACTCGGTGCCGACCACGGGGTTGAGCGCGCCGCTTTCGAGGCCGGCGATGATCGCGTGGTGGGCACGGCGGACCTCGTCTGCCGGAATGGCCCACAGCGCCAGCCCGTACACCGCGACATCCTTGGTCATGATCTTCCGCGCGTCGATCTCGACGCGGCCGCGGTTGCCGATCACGGCGATGCGTCCGCCCGGCGCGATGATGGTGAGGTCGCGGTCGAGGTTCTCGTTCGCGAGCATTTCGAGAATGACGTCGGGCCCCCGCCCGCCGGCGAGCGCGACGATCTCGTCGAGATACCCCGGCGAGCGGTGATTGAGCGCGTGATGCGCGCCCTGCGCCTTGACCGTCGCCAGCCCATCGTCCGTTCCCGCGGTGCCGATCACTGTCAGGCCCGCGGCGACCGCGAACTGAACCGCGGCGATGCCGACGCCGCCGCTGGCGCCGTGAACGAGCACGGTGTCGCCGGCACGCGCGTTCGCGCGGCCGAACAGCGCGCGCCAGGCGGTGACGTACGGCACGAACAGCCCTGCGCCCTGTGGAAAGCTGATGCGCGGCGGCAGCCGATGCACCTGGCCCGGCTCGCACACCGCAAGACTGGCGTAGGCGCCGTGCGCCTTCCCCAATGCGGTGCCGCTGATATACACGCGCTGTCCGACCAGGAAGCCGGTCACCCCGGCGCCGACCTGGTCGATCACGCCGGCCGCATCCGCGCCGGGAATGTAGGGCAGCTCGGGCTTGATGGCATAGCCGCCGGCGCGCATGTAGGTGTCGTACGGATTCACGCCGACGGCGTGGATGCTGACGCGCACCTGGCCCGGGCCGGCAACAGGATCGGGAACTTCCTCGAGCTTCAGAACTTCAGGACCGCCGAACTCGCGCGCCAGTATCGCTTTCACTGTCGCTTGAGTTCTTCGTCTATGGCGGCCTTGAACACCTCGAAGGGTTGCGCGCCGATCACCGGACGGCCGTTGATGTACAGGGTCGGCGTGGAATTGACGCCGAGCTTGTCGCCTTGCGCCGCGCCCGCCGCGACTTTCGACGCGTACTGGCCCGAGTCGAGGCATTGATTGAACTTGGCCGTGTCGAGCCCGAGTGCGGTCGCGGACTGCTTCAGCGCGGGCACTTCGAGCGCACGCTGGTTGGCAAACATCGCGTCGTGCATCTCCCAGTACTTGCCCTGCGCGCCCGCGCAGTGCGCGGCCTCAGCCGCCTTCGCCGCTTGCGGATGATTTGGCAGCGGAAAATCCTTGAACACGATTCTGACCTTGTCGCCGTAGGTCTGGCGCACCCGGTCGAGGGTCGGGTTGACGCGGGCGCAGAACGGACATTGGTATTCGGAAAACTCGATGATCGTCACGCCGGCGGCCTTATTGCCTCGCACCGGATCGTCCTGCCCGATGGCAACGGTATAGCGCGGCGGGTCGAGCAGGATCTTGACGGCCGCCTTTTTCTCGAGATCCTCCACGAGCTGGGCGCGGGCCTGCAGCGCGCGATCGTTTTCGATGCGTTGCTTCATCGGCGCGCGCAGGTCGTCGAACGCGCGGCCCTGCACCTGGTCTTTGATGTCGG
>JANOZI010000576.1:0-5935 GCA_031429375.1 Acidobacteriota bacterium
CCACGACTTTCTACATGACCGTCGGCCTGACCGCGCCATTGGGCCCGAGCAACCCGACCACCTCGCCCGAATTCACGTCGAGGCTCACGCCGCGAACTACCGTGCGGCCGCCGTACGACTTGGTGAGCTCGTGCGTGCGCAGTGTCGAGGCCATTACTTGGGAGGCGCCGAGGGACACTTGCCGCCGCTCTTGGCCTGCGTGCGGATCTCTTCGTTGCCGTCGACGACGACTCTATCGGACGACTTGAAGAAGGTCAACGTCTTGCCGGTCGTCTCCTGGCAATCGACATCGATCATCTTGACGGGCACGCCCAGCACCACGTACTTATCGTCGGCCGGAAGGTACGACAGCTTCGTGCCGGTGACGACGCGCTTGTCGACATTGGCGGTGACGACGCCTTCAGCCTCGAGCCGGTCGAGCGTGTTCTCGGCCGGCGCGAGAAACAGCTCGATCGTGCCGGCGCGCAAGTTACTCTGGCTGCTGACCAGCGTCGCCAGCGTCTTGTAGACCGCGTGGCGCGCTTGATCGGTGTAGGTGAACGACCCGGCGCGCCCCACCATCGGCGCCTGCGGCTCGCCGGGCTTGGCGTTCTTCTCGGCGATCAGCAGCGTGGTGATCACCTTGCCGGTGACGGTCAGGTCGCCCTTGGTTTCGTCGAGAGTAATCGCGTCGCCGTTGATTTGCGTCTCGCCCTGGAACAACCGCGCCTGCCCCGTGTACTCCCCTTTGCGCGACGCTTCGTCATAGGTGAGCTTGTCGGCGATGACGTTGACGGGATCCTTGTCCTGCAGCAACCCGGGCCGCTTGGCCGCCTGGGCGTTGCCGGCGGGTTTCTTCGACGGCTGCAGCACGCTCTGGACCTTGCCGGCGGCGATCATCTTGCGCGGCGACAGGGTCACGTCGATCCGATCGGCGTCGATGGTGAGCGTCTCGTCCTTGATCTGCGGCACGGCGGTGCCTTCCTTCTCGGTGAGCTCGAGCTGACCGGCGGCGATCCGATACGTCGCCTTGCCGCTGGTGGCACGCATGCCGCCGTCTTCGAACACGAAGCTGTTCGTGAAGGTCGCTTCCTTGAGGGTCCCGGCGGCGGCGTCGAGCGCGGCATCGAGACTGCGCGAGCGGGCCGTCCGCGCGCCCTGCGTCTTCGTGGCCGCTTCGTCGTAAGACACACCCTCGCCGAAGTTCATCGTGTTCAAGCCCTGCGTGCCGCCCGCGGCGGTGAGCACGGTCGATTTGATGGTGCGCGCCGCGGTCTCGGCGGTGGCCGGCAGCGAGACCTCCACCCGATCGCGCGCCGAGAGGCTGCTGACGGCGCCATCGGGCGCGAGGGCGATGTCCATGTTGTCGGCCTGCATGCGCTGGCCCGCCGACGCGCTCTTGGTGGCGAGTTGAATGTCGGCCTGCCCGGCCAGCGTGGCTTGCTGCAGCGAGCGGCCATCTTCGCGGTAATCGAGGTTCATGTCGGTGGCCGACAGCGATTTCAGCAGGCCCATGCCGGCGCCGCCACTGATGCGCGCGTTGCCGCGCAGCTCGATGTAGTCGGATTCGTCGCGATCGGGAAACAGCGTGATGGTGGCTTCGTTGGCGTCGGTGATCTGGCCCTCGCGCTCCATGTGCATGGTCCGCTCGAGGCGCATATACCGCTCGCGCCGGGCGAAACCGAAGGCCCCTGCGGTCAGGTCGGATGCCGGCGCGGCGCCGTCGGCGGCAAAGTGCACCACCGCCTGATCCAATATCCAGATGGTGTCGCGCTGTTCGTCGTAGGTAAACCCCACGCCGGTGCCCGTCATGCGGCCGCGCGCGAATTTGACCGGGCCGGGCACCTTGACGATCTTTTCGGTGTCTGTGTAGCTGGCGCTCTGGCCGTACGCGGTAAGGCCGTCGCTGGTCTCGAGCTTGACGTCGCCCGAGACGTCGAAGGAGCTTTGATCCTTGCCGATGATCATCTCCTTGCCGGTGACGGTGTAGTTGCGGCCGCCGCGGTTATCGACGTTGATCCGGACGCCAAAGAACTTGGTTTGCCCGCTCTCGTAGGATTCCTGCCGCTCGAATTCGATCCGCAGATCCTGGCTGGAGCCCTTCAGCTGGATCGCGTCGCCGCCGGTGGTGACGACGGTCACTTTGTCGGGGAGCTTTTCGACGGCCACAGGCGCGACGCGCGCCTCGCGCGGGCGCAGCGTGTAGCCGACGGCGCCGATCACGCCAACTGCGATCAGGGCGAGCACCGCGCGCGTGCGTTTCTGCCAGGGAGTCACGCCTTCGATTGTACCAGTCTCAGATCACCTACGGGCCACAGAGGCACAGAGACACAGAGAAGACCAATTGTTTCTTACCCCAACCTGCATTTCTGACGAGCCACGGCATCTCTTGTCTTTTCTGGGTTGGACATCCTTGTCAGGACTTGCCGCGACCGGGACGGCTCTAAGACAAGAGCTCTTTTCGAGAAGTATCTGAAAAAAGACTCTCTGTGACTCTGTGTCTCTGTGGCGTATTTCGTTTAGCGGAAATCTTCCAGGCGAAGCTCCACGTACTTGTTGCCTTGGTACTCGTTTTCTTCCACGGTGTAGGCGATCTCGACGCCGGCTTTCTGGGAGGTGAGCTTCTCTTCGCGCTCAGCGGCGTTCCACTGAATCGCGCGCAGCACGCGGCCGTCTTGCTTCACGCTCATCTTGAGGTGGCGGTCCTTCAGGATGCGCGGCCCGTCGACGACCGACACGGGACCGGTGTGGAAGCGCGGCTTCGGGTTGCCCGGGCCGAACGGCGCGAGCGCGCTGAATTCCGCCATCACGCGATCGGTGATCTCGCCGAAGGCCAGCGGCCCGTCGAGCCACAGCCGCGGCCGCAGGTCGTCCGGGCCGAGGCAGGTGTCGGCGTGCGCGTTAATCGCCTGCCGGAACTCCTTCACGCGCGACGAGTCGAGCTGCAGCCCGGCGGCCTGCTTGTGCCCGCCGAAGCGGCCCAGCATCGGCGCGCACGATTCGAGCGCGCCCAGCATGTCGAAGCCGGTGATGCTGCGGCACGAGCCGTAGGCGGTGCCGCCGTCGAGCGAGAGCACGATGGCCGGCCGGTAAAACGCGTCGACCAGCTTCGAGGCCACGATCCCGATCACGCCGCGGTGCCAGCCTTCGCCCGCGACGACGAGCACGCTGCGCGAGCCGATGTCCGGATCGCTTTCAACCGCCTTCTTGGCTTTCGCGAGGATGTCCTGGTCCTCCTGGCGGCGGCGCGTGTTCTCCCCTTCGAGCTGCTCGGCCAGCGCCCTGGCGTCGTCCGCCATGCCTTCATCCGACGCCAGCAGCAACCGCGTCGCGATGTCGGGCGTGCTCATGCGGCCGGCCGCGTTGATGCGCGGCGCCACCATGAAACCGATGTGGTAACTGTCGATGGTCTTGCCGGTCAGCCCGGCGGCTTCGAACAGCGCCCGCAACCCGACTTTGTGCGGGCCCTTGGTCAGCATCTGCAGGCCCAGCTTGGCGATCACCCGGTTCTCGCCAATCAGCGGCACGACGTCGGCCAGCGTGCCGATCGCGGCAATCTTCACGAACGCCGGCAGCCACGCCGTCTTGCCGGTTTTCTGGCAGAGGGCCTGCACCAGCTTGAGCGCCACCCCGACGCCCGCCAGGTTCTTATCCGGATAGGTGCAGTCGCGGCGCTTCGGATTCACCACCGCGCAACAATCCGGCAGCTCGAGGTCGGGCTCGTGGTGGTCGGTGATGATCAGGTCGACGCCGAGCTCGCGGGCGCGGCGTGCCGCTTCCGGCGCGCGGATGCCGCAGTCGACCGACACGATCAGCTTGACGCCTTCGGCGTGCAGCCGATCGATGGTGTGGGCCTGCAACCCGTAGCCGTCGGTCAGCCGCTCCGGGATGAAGTGGCCGACGTCGGCGCCCAGCAGTTCGAGCGCGCGGCGCAGAATCACGGTGGAGGTGATGCCGTCGACGTCGTAGTCGCCGTGGATCGCAATGCGCTCGCGCGCGGCAATGGCAGCCAGCAGCCGCTCGACGGCCTGCTCGAGGCCGGCCAGCCTGAACGGGTCGAACAGCTGATCAAGTGACGGCTTGAGAAAGCGTGACGCCTCGTCGGGATCGATCAGGCCGCGAATGGCCAGCAGCCGTGCGGTCACCGGCGATACGCCCAGGGCATCCGCCAAGGCAGAGGCCTGCGCCCCATCGTGCGGCCGCGTGTTCCAGATCGGAGGGATCATCTAAGACTTGAAACTGAAACTTAAAACGGAATCGTAAAACTTCGAACTGTCAACTTTCGCCGATGATGCCAATGGCGCCCATCTTGCGGAACTTGTCGTAGCGCTGGTCGAGCCGGGTCTTGACGTCAAGCGCCGACACCTCGGCGAGCGCGCGCTCGAGCGCCACGTCGAGCAGCGCGGCGGCCTGATCGGGATTGGTGTGTGCGCCGCCCACCGGCTCGAGGACGATCTCGTCGATGATGCCGAGCGCCAGCAGATCGGGCGCCGTGATCTTCAGCGCCGCCGCCGCCTCCACCTTCTTGCCGGCGTCCCGCCACAGGATGGCGGCACAGCCTTCGGGCGGAATCACGCTGTAGATCGCGAACTCGTGCATCAGGATGCGGTCGCCCACCGCGATGCCGAGGGCGCCGCCGCTGCCGCCTTCGCCGTGCACCAGCACGATCACCGGCACCTCGAGCATCGACATCTCGCGCAGGTTGAGCGCGATGGCTTCGGCCACGCCCCGCTCTTCCGATTCGATGCCGGGGTACGCCGCCGGCGTGTCGACGAAGGAAATGATCGGCCGGCCGAACTTCTGCGCCAGCTGCATCGTCCGCAGCGCCTTGCGGTAGCCGTCGGGCCGCGCGTAGCCGAAGTTGCGGTAGATCTTCTGCTTGGTGTCGCTGCCCTTCTGGTGGCCGACCACCAGGATTGGGTTGCCTTTGTAGAGGGCCGTGCCGGTGACGATGGCGTGGTCGTCGGCGAAGCGGCGATCGCCATGGAGCTCGACGAAATCGGTGAAGAGCCGCTCGACGTAATCGAGCGTCGCCGGGCGCGCCGGGTGGCGCGCCACCTGCACGCGCTGCCACGGCGTCAGCGTCTTGTAGAGCTCGCCGCGAATTTCTTCGACGCGGGTTTCGAGGCGCGCGATCTCGCGGTCGCGCTCGTCGCTCGGCGCCAGCGTCGAGAGCGCCTCGATTTCTTTCAGCAGGACGGCGATCGGTTCTTCGAATTCCAATAGGTCTGCCATGTGGTCAGGAATGTACGGTGACCGAACCGGGTCCGCAAATGCGCTCGACGTCTGCCACGAACTGCTCCGAGGTCCGCACCCGGATCGACGAGGTCACTTCGGCCCGCATGATGACATGCCGCGCGCCGCCGTTGACGTCGACCTCGACGGCCACCGGCCGATCGCCGCGGTGCTTGCCGAGCAGCTCCCACAGCGCCTCAATCGTCTCACGCGGACAGTTGCCCTTCAACCGGATCCGCACCCCGCGCGACAGCCGCTCCTTGAGCCCCGACAACGGCAGGATGTCGGAACACTGGAAGCGCGAGCTGTCCTCGTCACGCTCGAACTTGCCGCGCACCAGCAGCAGCGCGCCGTTGACGATCAGCGCCCGGTGCCGGGCGAACATCTCGGGAAACACCACGACCTCGACGGCGCCCTGGTGATCCTCGAGCGTGAAGACGCACATCGGATCGCCCTTCTTGGTCTTGAGGCCGCGGAACCCCGACACGATCCCGCCGACGTAGGTGTCCTCGATCACCAGCCGGCCCGGCGCGCCGTCAACGCTCGCCGGAATCTCGCTCATCGTCAGATCGCCGACGGTCCGGGCGCCGAAGGCGCGCAGGTCGCCGGCGTGGCGATCGATCGGGTGGCCGCTCAGGTATAGCCCGAGGGCCTCCTTCTCGTGGGTCAGCAGCTCCATTTCGGTCCACGGCGGAGCGTTCGGCAGGCGAATGATCGAGAG
>JANOZI010000577.1:0-11404 GCA_031429375.1 Acidobacteriota bacterium
CTGCCCACGCTAAGCGGCATGGTTGCATTTGAACATTCTTCTCTGTGTCCTCATGAGTTCTCAGTGGTTGGCGTGGATGGGGTTAGCGCTTGGACAACGACTGGAAGAGGCGCACTTCCGATGCGCCAAAGATCAACCTGATGGCCAGCCGCGCCAGGATGTAGGCCTGCCCAACGGCCACGGCGCGCCATCCCCCGACTCGCGACCCGCCGATCGTTTCGGTGGCCCCGTACACGATCAACAGCGCCACGAACAGCGCGCCGGTCATCAGGTACAACGTGAATACCGCGCCCGCGTGCCGCCTCACGAATCGCAGGCTCGCGGCGATCGCCTCGCGCGCCGACCGAACCCCGGCCACGACGGCGTGCACGCGTGCATAGTCGGCGATCGCGCTCACGGTGATCAGCAGCGTGCCGAAAATCGCGTAGAGGCCAAGCCGCCAGAAGAACGCGTCGCGCTCGCTGCCGGCGCGGCCGGCGAGCCACTCGTACACGGGTCCGAACAACGCCGCATGGACCGTAAAATAAAGGACCACGTTAACGAGTGCCGCCGCCACGGCGATCACTAGCAGTCGGGGCGCGTGCGCCAGTCCAGCCGAGACGAACGCGCGGACCCGTGTGCGGCCCGGACGGCTGAATCGATCGAGCAGGCCGCCCCAGAGAAATACCCATAGCAGGCCGGCGAGCGCCACGGCCGTCGCCAGCGCCAGCGGCCGGCGAGTGCCGTCGAGCACCGAGCTCAGGTTATCCAGCGGTGCGGCAAAGCCGACGATGGTGGGCGTGAACGTGGCAGCCAGGCCATTGGCGTGGGCGCGAAATTCCATCCACCATTCCGGATCGATTTCGGTCGAGGGCAGCGACACCTGGGGCCGTGTCGCAAGCGAGGCTTGCACGCGGGTGTTGACGAACACGGCGAACGGCGCGGCGGCCAGCAGCGTGACGATCGCGACGACGGCCAGCAACAACGGCGCGCGCACGACGGCCCACAGGCCCGCGAGCAACGCATGAATGGCAGGCATCATCGACGGTTCATTTCTCACGCCAGCGCCGTGCAGGTGAGCATCAGGTCCTGCAGCCACACCAGCCAGTGCAGCGAGAGACGCGCGCCGATGGGGTCGGGCCGCGGGTCGATCGTGCGCGTATTGTTGGCGCGGTCGGCGTCGAGCAACAGCATCGCCGCCGGATCAACGCCGGCACGCGCGGCGCGGGACTTGCTGACGTAACGCACGGTCAGCTCCGCATCGCGGCCGTCCCACCACTCGTCGATCACCGTGCCGTCGGCGAACGTGACGGTGATCGGCAGCGACCGGGCCTTGTCGAGCTCCGCGACGCGCGGCCGGCTGGTGCCCGCAAACACCGCATCGCCCAGCCGCCGGAACTCCACGTGTGTGGCAAATCCGGACGAGCCTGGCAGCGCGTCGCTGGTGAACGCGCTGACGGCGTAATCAAAGCGCGTGTCGGGACGAAACGCCTCGTGCAGGAACCACGACAGGTCCCGTCCCTGCTGCTCGCCGAGCAGGTTCATCAGCCCGGCCGAATCACTGCCAATCGTGAGCGCACGCTCCCGAAACGCTAACAGGGCCTGCTGCAGAGCGGGCCAGCCGACATATCGCTCCAGCGTCTGGATCGCCAGCAACGCTCGCAGCGTTTCGCGGTCTGGCGCCGCAGACGTTTCCAATTCGGGGAAGCGGCGCAGCCGGGGGGTTGGGTCGGCGGCTCTCGGCGACCAGGCGATCGATCGGGTCATGAACGGAACGAAGCCGCCAAAGAACCGATGGGTCGCGAAGTGGCGGCCTTCGAGATCCGCGTGGATGGCGCGCGTGGCGGCATACAACACGACCGCGTCGGTCAACGATTCGCGGGCATCCATGGGATCACTTCTCGACAAAGTCCAGTACTGTCGCGCAATGGCGCCGATCAAGCCGCGCTCGAGCGCCAGGTCGTTCACCGGCGCAAGCCACCGCGTGCGGACCAACGCCACGCCCGGGTAGGGGGTGCCGGCGAGCGGGCTTCGCCACGGCACGTCGATCACGGTCAAGCGGTCGAACGGGTACGGACCAAACCATTCACCAAACAACCGCAGCGCGGCCCGGGTGGTATCGACAACGCGTTGCGACTGCGCGGCGCCGGCCGCGGGGTTCAGGTGGAACTGAATCTCGACGGGCGGCTGACCCTCGTCTGTGGTGAAACGCTCGACCGACGTGACGAGGCCGGCGGTGAGCGGCGCCAACTCCGGCGCGGGTGGCTGCGCCGTGACCGATGCGGCCGACAGGATCACTGGCAGTGCCCGCGCGATCGCCTGCGTGATTCGTCTGCTCCGCACCGCGCGTGTATAGTACAACAACGCCTTGCGCGGGCCACCCGCGCGCGCGGCCAACGCATTGATCTCCCGCCGTTCATTCCTCCGTGCCGCGATCGCCGGCGCAGTGCTGCCGTCGGCCGGCACGTTGCGACCTGCGATGGCCGCGCAGGCGCCCGAAGTGCTCTACAACGGCATCACGCTGGGGTCGCCCTGGCCGCCGCGATGGCAGTACCCGAACGAGCATCCGGTGATCGCGCCGTACCTGGCCGACCCGCCCGCGATCGTGCCGATCGACGTCGGCCGCCAGCTCTTCGTAGACGACTTCCTGATCGAAGACACCACGCTGTCCAGGACCTGCCACAAGGCCGATTACCACCCCGGCAATCCGATCCTCCGCCCCGAGACCCCGTGGGAAATTCGCGATGACGCATCGGAGAGAAACCAGCGGCCGCTCAATCCCGCTGCGATGGTCTTCAGCGACGGCGTGTTCTTCGATCCTCGGGACCGCATTTTCAAGATGTGGTACATGGCCGGTTACGGCGCCGCGACCTGCCTGGCGACGTCGGTCGACGGCCTCGCGTGGCAGCGGCCGAAGTTCGACGTCGTGCCCGGCACCAACACGGTGAACACCAACCTTCGCGATTCGACCACGGTCTGGCTCGATCAGTTCGACAAGAATCCGCGCGCGCGTTTCAAGATGTCGGCTTGGTACGATCACTACCTGGTCCTCTACATCTCGCCCGACGGCGTCCATTGGACCGAGATCGGCAGGACCGGGGCTGCCGGCGATCGATCGACCTGTTTCTACAATCCGTTTCGCAACGTCTGGGTCTTCAGCATTCGCGACAATCAGTACGTGTCGTCGATCAGCGGGCGGTACCGCCGCTACTGGGAAGCCCCCGATTTCATGGCCGCTCGCAATTGGGATGGGCGCCAGCCGGTGGCGTGGGTGAAGTCTGATTCCGCCGATTTCGCGCGGCCAGGGCTGGCGGATCGATCGGAGATCTACAACCTCGATTGCGCGGCGTACGAAAGCGTACTGCTCGGGCTGTTCTCGATTTGGCGCGGCGAGTCGGCGGTGCGCGAGAAGATCAACGAAGTCGCGGTCGGCTTCAGCCGCGACGGCTTCCACTGGCATCGCCCGGATCGCGGCTCGCTGATCCCCGTGTCTGAGGAGGAAGGCAGCTGGAACTGGGCCAACGTCCAGTCTGCCGGCGGCGGCTGTTTGATCGTGGGCGATCGGCTGCACTTCTACGTCAGCGGCCGCCAGGGACGCCCGGGCACGGATTCTCCCGGGGTCTGCTCCACGGGGTTGGCGACGCTGCGGCGCGACGGGTTCTGCTCGATGGATTGGCTGCCGGACGAAGCGCCGGTCACGCGCACCGGCCGCACACCATCAGGCCGTGGCGAGCTCACGACGCGATCGGTGCAGTTCAACGGGTCGCACTTGTTCGTGAACGCGGATCTCAAGGGCGGTGAGCTGCGGGTCGAAGTGCTCGATCGACAAGGACGTGTGCTCGCGCCGTTTACTCGCGATGCCTGCATTCCGATCACCGCCAGCGGTACGCGCGTGCCGGTCGGTTGGGCAAAGGGATCGATCGCCGAGCTGGCCGGTCAGCCGGTGCGATTCAGGTTCTCGATGACGCGCGGGCGGTTGTACGCCTTCTGGGTCAGCGCGTGGCCGACCGGCGAGAGCCGCGGCTACCCCGCCGCGGGAGGTCCTGAATTCAACGGGCCTATCGATGTTCCCAGCACCGCTCGAGGCCGCGCCTGATGCGCCGCGCCGTTAGCGGCTCGTGGTGGAAGTTGTGGCGAGCACCGAGACCGGTGATGCGCCCCGCTGGCAAGGCGGGAGGACTGAGAATATTGAGCATATTTGAAGGACGAGCAACGCAGTCAGCGGGGATGCAGCGCCGGTCGAATGCCGTCACCACTTTCACCACGGGCTGCTAAGCGCTGGCTGGACTCGCCACGAACCGCCTGGTTAGCCGCCGCGATCTCGCTCGGGCTCGGCCTGGTGTTTACGTTCGTGTGGGCGCCGCACCCATGGGGGTGGAACGGCATCGACAGTTACCAGGATCTCGCGCGCAGCCTGGCGCGGGGCGAGCCGTTCGGCACCATGAAGGTGCCGTGGGGCTATGCGTACTTCGTCGCGGCGTGTTACCGCGTCGCCGGCGATCGCGAGTGGGTCCCGCTGCTCGTGCAGGTAATCCTCAACGCCTCAATCCCGTTGATGCTCTTCCGCCTCGTGCGTCCGGCGGTCGGGCAGCGCCCGGCCGCGATGGCGGCACTGCTGGTCGGCGCATTTTCGTTCAACACTGTTTACGCGTCGACGCAATCGTCCGATGCCGTCTGCACGGTCTTGTTCATGGCGTCGCTGCTGTGCGTGGCCCGCGGCGCAGAGACCGGAGCGATCCGGTACTTCGTGCTGGCCGGCGTGTTGTCAGGGATCGTGCCGCAGTTCCGGCCGAACCTGCTGCTGTTCCCGCCCTTGATCGCCGCGCTCTATCTCTTTGCGCCGCGCTCCGTAGGGCACCCCTTTAGGGGTGCCGGTCGCACTCTTGCGCAAGTCGCCGTCTTCATTGGGCTGATGACGCTGCTGCAGGTGCCATGGGTCGTTCGCAATTACCGGCTGACCGGCGACTTCTTGCCGACGAGCACCCATGGCGGCGCGCAATTGTGGTACGGCACGCTTCAGACCGGGCCCTACCTGGAAAGCCGCGCCCACAATCCACGATCGGTGTTCGAGTCGGGCGCGTTCAACTACACGAGCTTGCTGGATCGATCGGTGTTCATCACCACCGACTACGTCAAGTGTCTCGATCAAGAGCGCGAACAACTCGAGCTGGTGTACTGGAGCGACCTCGACGCGCAGCACCGCCGCGTCGCGCCGGTGCACACCGAACCCGGTACGGCGCGCTTCGAGATTCCCGGATATGCATCGCCGGCGGTCCTCTACTACTACTTCGAAGCCTCGGTGCCCGGCGCGAACCCGCCGGTGTCGCTCACGATGCCGCGCGGGGGCGCGGCGAATCCGTTCGTCAGTTTCATTTCCGCCGACCACCTCGGCGATCTCGATCGCCACGACGACCTGCTCGACATCTTCGACATCGTCCGGCTGGTTCAGTACCTGTCGTGGCAGACGTCACTGCCCCGTCCTGACATCGTCGACCTCGATCGCGACGGGCGCATCAGCGAGCACGACCTCTCGATGGCCCTCTCGATCTTGCTGCCCGAGTCGGCGAGACGCGGCCGGCCGGTGCCGTTTGCCGGCCTCGACGTCGGCGAGCGCGACGCCGTCGTCCGGTTCGAGGACGGCGCGGCGATGACGGTGCCGCGCGACTTCAGCGGCCGGATGACCGATCTCGAGTTCAAGGGCCAGCTCGCCGACAGCCTGCTCGGCCGGTCGCGTTCCTATGCGAGCCTGGCGGCGCCGATTGCGCCGCGCTCGTGCAGTTTCGCCGAGAGCGTCCGGATCAACGACGTGTTCTTTCGGGGCGAGCCGCACGCGCAGCGGCGCTACTTCGCCCTCGCGCTGGATAACGTCTCGAGGAACCCGATTGCGTATGTCGCCTCGTCTGCGTATCGGATGATCCGGCTCTTCATCATCCGGGGCACGGACGACAAGGCCACGGCCCAGCAATTTGCATCCGGCCGGCTGGTCTACGGTGCCGCGTTGCTGCTGTCGGCTTCGTATTTCCTGCTTTTTGCATTCGGCGTATTCATCGCGTGGCGGCGGCGATCGCCGCTGCTGATCGCGCTGGTGCCGATCATGTACGTGCCACTCACGATCGGCTTCGTGCTCACCAACATGCGCTACACCATCACGGTGCAGCCGTTGATGTTCGCGTTCATGGCGTTGGCGATCGTCGCCGCGCTGAAGCTGGACGACGTCGGGCCACAGAGACACTGAGACCACTGAGAATCTTTTCTCAAAATACTTCTCGAAAAAAGCGCTTGTCAGAGTGCGAACATCGGAATTGCCTAGTCCCCTAGCGGTTTCCTGGCATTTCGGCCACGCGGGCTCTTGCGATTACAACGCATCGCTCTCGAATCGAACTTGGCATTTCCTGAGACAAGGATCTCCGCGGCAGACAGACAAGAGATGCCATGGCAGAGAAGACAAGAGGTGCCGTGGCACGATGCCCGGTGGAGACCGACCTGATGCCAATGCAGCATCAGCACCTCGCTGTTGATACGCCAGCCGGTCAGGTAGCCGAACGTCACGACTGGCCCCCACGTCGCGGGAAGCCGCCGCCTGGCCGACTCGAACATCGCTAGCTCGAGGGTAGTGATCCACTCGAGCTTCGCGGAGGCTGTCGCGCCGTAGCATGAGGTCCGAAGGCGGACTCTCTGTTCGCTGCCGAGCTACGGCTGGGCCGCCCTGCCGTTATTCCTGCAACGCGAACATCTCCGAAATTACGCCGTACGGAAAAAATGACCGACCCGAAGGCCCGTCATTATCGCATCCGCCGTGTTGCGGGGTCTCATTACTCGACAGACAGGTGGCCGTTCGACGTCGCCATCCGCAGCAGCACCAGACCGGTTCGCGTCTGCTTCTGGATAGAGCGGCACTTCGCGCTCCAGTTGTTCGACAAACTGGGGCCGTTCCGGACGCGGGTCCACCATGCTCAGCTGTCCCCGACTCCTGGCACCGGAGCAGCCGCTGCACCCACTGGTCGTCGACTTCGTCCTCGCGGCCTTCCAGCGCCACAATCAGATCCGTGACGTCCAGGCGACGAGCGATCCGGTCGACTTCGGCAGGGCGGCCAACGACGTTCCAGCCAGCTTCAGCCGAGTCGTTGGTGGCCACGCCTACAAGCTCTGCGTCTCTGAAGCTCGTGTCTTTAAGGAGGTCGAGCGCAGTCAGTAGCGCCCGGCCCGAGCCGGCCACCAGGATCCGGCGCGAGAACGGCGCCTGCAAGCAGCCACACGACGCGTGCGCGCAGGAACGCGAGGTCGTACGGAAAACCGGCGGTGATCGACCACGTCCACAGCGCGAGGAGCACGGCGACAAGCGCCGCCGCGGCATCGCCGAACAGCAGCGCAAGCCGGCGCTCCGAGCTCCTGAGGGGACGGCTCATGACCCTCTAGCGGAGACGGCTCCCAGCCCTCATCGCCGCTCGTATCGCGCGGGTCGAAAGGAACATGGGGGTCGGCGCGGGCCGCGCATCCGATGCGCCCTCGATGGCGTCAACGGCGAGAAAGCCATACTTCGCGTAGAAGGCCACGGCGTCCGGCTTGGCATCGGCCATGACGCCCACGCATCCGTAGTCGGCTGCCATCTGTATGGCCAGCCGGAGCACGAACCGGAGGAGTTGCAGGCCCAGCCCCTGACCCTGGACTGATTGGTCCACCGCCAGGCGGGCAAGTCTGAGCACTGGCAACGGGTAGTGTGGCAGCGTGCGGCGTGCGGTGGCCGGCAGCCCGTCGATCTCGACGTGGCCGGCGGCGACGGTCGCAAACCCGAGGGGTTGCTGGTCGTCGACGGCGACATACGTGACGCCGAGATGGTGTCGAAACTGGTTCTGCCCAGCAAACTGCTGGAAGAAGCGATCGAGGTCCGCGTTGCCCGAGCGAAACAGGGCGCGGTTGTCGTGCTCGCGAAGCGCCCTGATCTCAATCACGCAGCAAGCCGCGCAGCGCGGCCGTGGGCTTGCCCGTCTTGATCTGCGTCAGGATCGCCTGTCCGGACTTCCTGGTCACCAGGAGTTTCGGATGGACCACGACGTCCGCCGGCAGCTCCTGCAGCGCCTGGAGGTGGTGCCGAAGCGCCTGCTCAACGAGGTGGCCCTTCTTGACGCCGGTGGCCCGGACATGCCGCTCGAGCAGATCGCTGGTCGCGCGGGAGACGAGCGCGGAGATCTGGGTTTCTCGTTCCATGATTCACAAATTATATTCTAGTTTTCTGTAGAATTGTCACCAGCCTCCTGGCGGCGAACGCCGCCAGTACGAGCTTTGGGCCCAGGCTGACGATGTGCAGCACGACCGCCGTCGCGAGCGCGGTCGGCCGCGGCACGTCCCACGCCGCCAGTGTCAACACGGTGAAGTAGTGAAACACGCCGATGTTGCCCGGAACCGACACCACGGCGGTACCAATCTGCAAAACTACGAGCAGGACCATCGCGGCAATCGCAGGAACGGGCAGGCCGAAACTTTGGAGCACCAACAGGTTGGTGGTGGCGGCGATAATCGGGAGGACGGCGGTGAGCAGTGCGGTCAGTGGGAGCTGATGGCGTCCGGTGATATCAACCCATCCGTCGCGCATGGCCGACTCCTGTGTTGCGATCCACGCGGCCATGGGCGCGAGCACGCGCACATGGCGGCGCAGCCACGCCAGGATCGCGGGCAAGAGCCGGACGAGAACCAGCGCACCGCCAATCGTCACGAGCGTCACCGTGGCGGCGGCCGGCAGCAGCCCGCGGAAGGCCTGTGGCATCAAGCCACTTACGATCAGCGTCGCGACGATGGTGGCGAATGCGGCAACGTCGAAGGCGCGCTCGAGTGCGAGTCCCACCATCACACGTCCGACTGGAATACCGAGGCCGCGACTGGTGACGACGAGTCGTGCGCCTTCGCCGAACCGCAGGGGCACGAGGATGTTGACGGCCTGGCCGAGCACGACGGAGTTCCACAGCACATGCCACCTCGCGCGGCGAGGTCTGCTCGCCGGACTGGCGAACGCCTCACCACCGACCAAGAGGCCCCAGCGAAAAGTGACCAGGCACAGCGTCAGCAGGACCGACGCAATCGCGGCCACGGTCCAGGGCAGGCTCGCGTGTTCGAATGCGTCGAGGACCTCTGACCAATCGACGTTGACGGCAGACGCGTAGAGCGCCGCGATGGCGCAGAGTGCGCCGAGCGCGTAGCGCGCCAACCGCCAGCGTTGGTCTGCGCTGGACGGCATCCAGCTGAAGCCTTCAATGTCCAATTACATGGGTGGTCAATAGGTTCCACCCTGTCCGTACTTGCATCCGTAACTGGTGGCGTGAAGTGGTCTTCCAAAGGCGGCGCGCGATGTAGCGAGGACGGAAATAGAAGCGACGGATTGCGCGATCGCGCAGCGCCAGGAGGCGATCGGGCGGGATGTCCAGGTGACGCAACGTCGCTTTCGTGGAATCCTGACTCTCGAAATCCTCTGGCGACACCAGGCCCTGCCGCTCCCACTCCCGCCGCAGCTCGGACCCCAGGAGCGGGGTCACGATGTTGACAGACGCATAGTCGGGATCCAGGTCCAGGATGAAGTCAATGGTCTGTTCGATCGACGTTTCGGTTTCCCCAGGCAACCCGAGGATGAAAGTGCCCAGGGTCTCCAACCCCTCCTCCCGGCAGACCCGGAAGGCCTCGCGGATCAATCGGTTGTCCCCTTTGCGCTTGAATTGCTTGAGGACATCCGAATTCACCGTTTCCACACCCATCTGCACGACCGTGCAGCCGGCCGCTTTCATCTTCCGGGCAAGGTCGCGGTCGATCAGTTCCGCGCGTGTAAAGGTGAACCATTGCAGCCCCAACTCGCGCGTGATCATGCCGTCGAGAATCGCGTCGGCGTGTTTGCGATTGGCGGCGAACGTCCAGTCCTTGAAACACACTTCCGAGATGCCGCATGCCTTGACCAGTTCCAGTTCACGAAGCACGAGCTCTGGAGCGCGCATCGTGAACTTGAAGCCAGGAGCTTCGCAGTAGGTGCACGTGAACGGGCAGCCGTACGACGTCAGGATTGAGGTGAACCGGTCGGTCCGCATCGCCGGATAGGAATACTTGCGCGGGTCGATGAGGTCGTGGCGGCAGGCGGGGATGTCGAGCCATTTTTCGCGGAGCCGCGGTGTCGCAGCCACGGCCTGTCCGCGCAGTAGCAGCGTGTCGAAGGGTCCGCCATGGCCGTCGAGGTACTTCTGGAAATCCTGGCTCGTCGGTTCCAGCACCAGGCCGTCGATCCACGGTTCTCGATCGAGCACGGCGTGGCGACGCTCGTGCTCGACCGCTCCGGCCGTGAACAGCGGACAAGCGCAGTCGTCCTTGAGCGTCTTGAGAAACGCGAGATCGGTGTGATAGCTCTGGGGCGCCGTCATTGCCAGGATGACGTCGGGACGCCACGCCCGTACCTCGGCGCGCGCGCGGTCCTCAGTCCATCGCTCGGCCATCGCGTCCATGATTCGAAGCTCGTACCGCTCGCTCGGGTGGAACCATCCGCTCAGCATGAGGAAGTCGTACGGCGGGTATAGGTACGTGCCCTTCGACACGTGCGGATCCATGACATGGCGGTTGATTCGCCGCCCATCGGTCGACGGAGGATTCAGAAAGAGCAATCGGGTCTTGGTCACGTGTTCACATCTGTTCCGTCGACACCACGTTCAGCCGAACGCCCGAACCAACGGGGGGGTGATTCGCCGAAAGAGACCCAGTGGGACGCGCCTGAGCAGCCATCCCGCAGCGCGCGCGGCCGGGCCTTCCTGCGTAGAGGCCGGCACCCACCGTGTACCGTCGGCGCGAATCTTGACGTATGACAGTGCCGCGCTGGTCCCACCCCAGCCCTCTTTGAAGTGAATCAAGCCGGTCTGCCAGCCCGATCACGTTCTTGCCCTGGGCCTTCAGCTCACGAGCCTTGGCGTCAGCGGCCAGGGTGGCGGAGGGCTTTACGCGGGCAAGCGCGTCGGATTCCCGGAACATGGGCGGTAACTCCCGGCAGGGGTTGGCGAAACGGCGGGGGTTTAGCCCATGCGGCGGCGCAATCAAACCTGTGTCAGGGGCTTCTCGCGTATCCGGTTTCCATTTGCTGGACCTCGACGGCGTTTCCGTTGGGTTGGACTTGGTGTATCCCGGAGCTAATGGAGCACGCCCGCATCTCTATCGACCCGAACGTGATGGGTGGGCGCGCCTGCATCGCGGGAACGCGCGTGCCGGTACACATTATTCTGAGTCACCTCGGCTCAGGCGCTGACCTGGCCGAACTGCTCGAAGGCTACCCGATGATTTCGCAGGCCGATGTTCAGGCCGCCATTACCTACGCCGCCGATCTGGTGGAGCATGAAGGCATTGTTGCCGCGTGAACGGCGGATCAGAGCCGGGATTGCTGTTCGATGAGTGTGTTGATCGCGTCCTGGCG